>JAVEXH010000367.1:0-3673 GCA_034004175.1 Spirochaetia bacterium | reverse complement strand
GTTGTTCTGGAAACTCTTGTTGTCGAAGTAGCCTTCAACCAGGATTTTCTTGACCGTTTCCTTTATCTGCTGGTCAAAGATGCCGGTTGTGAAGGTCTTGAGTATGCCCAGGGGCTTTATGTGGGTGAAACCGTAAGGAGTCTCCCTGCGCAGGTATGAATCGTTCTCCTCTTCGTAGGCTTCCACCGGTACAACCTCGATACCGGAAAGCAGGTCCTTTATGTCCTTGGAGACGGCATTTTCGTGGCGTTCCCTCAGCAGACGTTCACGGTCACGCTCGTACTGGGTAACCAGGCGCTGCTTGTACTGTTCCACATAATTGATCCGCTCCCGGCGCAGGTCGGGCTGGAACAGGCCATCCCGCTTTATCAGCCTGATCAGGGCCATCAGACTCTCATTGGAAAGCCGGTACTGCAGAACCTTGTTGAGGGTGCCGAACATCTTCTCTATCCTGCCGGCCTGGCTGGCTGCACTGGCCGGGGCGTAGCGGTCAAACACACGCATGACCTTGCGCATCAAATGGGGAGAGAAATAGAATCCGGACAGCAGGTAATTCACATCCACCAGTTCCGGCAGAAGCTGTTCGCCATCGCAGGGCTGGAAATCCGGCTTGTACTTGGCTTCCTCCAGGTTGACACCGGGATCAAAGAAGCCTAGCACCCGCTCCCAGTCGTGGCGGCAGATATCGATGAAGCGCTCCACATCGGCCAGTTCGGTGTTCAGGGGGCCGGCAACCAGGTCTTCCACATCCTTCAGGAAGCGCTGGAAATCCTTGCCTATGATCTCCTGTTCCTTGTCTGCCCTCACGGCGTTCTCTACCCGAAGTTTCATGCCGTCATAAAAGAAACTTTCCTTGCGCTCGAGTTCTGCCGGTGGCAGATCAGCTTCCACGAGGTAATCAAAATAACGCCTTGAAACACGGAGGTCAGGGTGGGCAAGGGTCCGGTCGGCAAGGTCCATCAGAGGCTTCAGAGCCTGGCTGAAAAGGTACAGGTCCTGGGCAAAGCCCGGCATGATGATGTTGTTCTTGAACCGGTAATACGGCGGCTTGAAATGGGCAATCGGTGCAAAGATGCGTTTCATCTCCCGATGTGTATCGTCAAGCCCGAAGAGCTGCATGAAAAATTCAACTATGGCTTTGATTATCGGCATGGTGACTCTGATTCTACGCCAGAGGGGCCATACCGGCAAGCACTGTGATACTGATACAAGGTAAAGATCAGGCTTCCACTGCCTGGAGCCAGTAATGCCCACCGGCATAGCTTCCAGGCAAGCCGGGACCTTGGCCACAGGTCAGGACCAGAGAGGGATGGGCATAGACCGGTGCCTTGGTAACCGCCGCCAGGGCCAGGGCATCGGAAGGCCGTACATCCCTGGTCCAGGACCTCAGCCCCCGGCCATAGATAATGCGGGCCATGAAACCATCCTGATCGGCACCGTACAGGCCGTACAGTTCCACGCGACGCAAGACAACTCCCTGCTCCCTCAGGAGCTGGGCAAGCAAGGAATGGGTAAGCGGCCTGGGAGTGGAAAGACCTTCCAGTTCCATCACAATGGCACCAGCCTCGAAGGCTCCTACACTTACGGCCAGTTCTCCTCCACCAGCATCCTGCAGGATCACTACAGGGGAAGCCTCACTGGATGGCATTGCAACGCCTTTGATACGCACCAGGGTCATTTCTTCTCTCATGAAAATATACTATAGTACACTTCCTGCATATTTCAGGGTCAGCGCAGGCTGTTCCTGTCTATTGACAGTAAAGAATTCAGGACACTAGACTTGTTTTGCGCTCCAGAACCATAAGGAGACGCTTGCAAGAGGCCAGAGAGGCGGGAGCATGGCGGATTTTCTTTCTGACCCCGATTTTGAACTGTACCGGAAGCTGATCTATGATGAAAGTGGCATCCACTTCTCCGGTACCAACCGCTCCATACTGGAAAGCCGCCTCAGGGAAAAACTCCGGGAAAAGAAGCTTCAGACTCCGGCAGAGTACTACGCCATACTCATAAAGGACCGCGAGGAACTGAAGGTACTCCTGGACTCCGTAACCACCAACCTGACGCGCTTCTTCAGGAACCAGGCACATTTCGATGCCATGGAACACTATGTGATTCCGTCCCTCCTCAAGATCAGGCAGTCCGAACGCAGGTTGCGTTTCTGGAGTGCCGGCTGTTCCACCGGCGAGGAACCGTATACCATAGCCATGCTCCTGAAAGACAAGCTGCCTGCAGGCTGGAACTTCGAGGTAACCGCCAGCGACATAAGCCTGAAGTCCCTCATGGTCGGCAAGGAAGGTTTCTACGCCGACGCGCGTACTGTCGGGATACCTGAGGCCTACCTGCCACGGTTCTTTGACAGGAAGCCGAACGGACATCAGATCAAGGACGAGATCAAAAAAACCATCAAGTTCGACTACCACAACCTGAAGAACGATTCTGGCCAGCGTGGGCTGGATGTGGTTTTCTGCCGCAACGTGCTCATCTATTTCGACGAGGCAGCGCAGAAGGCCACCATAGATCGTTTCTGGGAGGCCATGGGACCCCAGTCGTTCCTGTTCATCGGCCACTCGGAATCCTTGTTCGGGATGAATACCAAGTTCGAATTCGTGAAGACCGACTGGGCCTGTTTCTACAAGAAATCAATCTAGCCGGATATTCTTTCCAGCACGGCTATCAGGACACGGAGGATACGGTGCCCGACCCTATTTCAGTACTCGTAGTCGACGATTCGGCCCTCATGCGCAACCTCATCTCCCGGATTGTGGAATCCACACCAGGGCTCACGGTGGCAGACAAGGCCATGAACGGCCTGTTTGCCCTGCAGAAGATTCCGCGCTGCAATCCTGATGTCATAGTCCTGGACATCGAGATGCCGGAGATGAACGGCATCGAGTTCCTCAGGGAACGCAAGCGGCTCGGTATGGACATTCCGGTGGTCATCTTATCCAGCATCGCCAGGCAGGGGGCCCAGGTGACCATGGAAGCTTTGGCCCTGGGAGCCTCGGATTTCATTACCAAGCCGTCCGGCTCGGTCTCCTCGGACATACATACCGTAGCGGCCGAGCTTGGCAGGCTCCTGTTGGCTTATGGCACCCAGTACCAGAAGTCGAAGGGAAAGGTGGTCAAGCAGCTCCGCTTCGATGCACCGGAGCGCATGTTCGAGCCTCTGCCCGAGCGCGAGCCGCTGGCCGAACGTGAGCCAGGCCGCGAGGCACTACGGGAACGCAAGCCTGCACCACAGGAGCCAAAAGCTGCAGCAAAGCCCGTGGCAAAGCCAGCCAGGGCGCCGGCAGATACGGAAATCATAGCCATAGGCATATCCACCGGAGGTCCTAACGCCCTGCGTGAGGTGTTTGCCAGGATAGACCCGAAGCTGCGGCAACCCGTGGTGGTGGTACAGCACATGCCGGCAGGCTTCACCGGGGAGTTTGCCTCCAGCCTTGACCGCATCTGCCCCCTTGAAGTGAAAGAGGCGGCCGAAGGCGACCTCCTGAAGCCCGGCCGGATACTGATAGCCCCCGGCGACTGGCACATCACGGTTGAGAAGAAGTCGCTGGCTGGCGTGGTCCATGTAAACCAGGATCCCCAGGAAAACGGCCACCGGCCCAGTGCGGATGTCCTGTTCCGCAGTGTAGCCCGGGAATTCGGCAACAAGGCCCTGGCGGTGATCATG
>JAVEXH010000011.1:0-17503 GCA_034004175.1 Spirochaetia bacterium | reverse complement strand
TGATGAGAGCATCTGGCGTTCCTGGATCAGGTCGGTCAAGGACAATGAAGCCAGTGCAGCCACGCGCTTCGGTGTCATTACCATGATGTCCGATGACTCGAAGAAACAGACCTACCTGATGGATATCGGGATTGAATGCGGCTTCATCGTGGTGAAGATCGGCGTGGCAAAGACAACAGAGATACTGCTGAAAATGCTCGAGGCCAATGAAGCCAAAGGCCGCAGGAAGTACGTGCGTACCATCTGCCCTGAAGATGCGGCTGACTTCACCTGCAAGACCAGCGCCGGCCTGATCAGGGGTTCCCTGAAGGACCTCAGCTCGGCCGGAATGGCCACAGGATTCGTGGACAGCTTTGCACCTGGCACAGGTACACGGCTCAAAGACCTCCAACTGAACCTCAAGGGAGCCCGGGTAATCGTCAGTGGTGTAGTAATCGGAGGCCGGGACGATGACCTGAAGGGGCCAACCCGGGTCGTCATGTTCGAACCTGGCAGCCTGAACGACGACAAGCGTAGCAAGCTCCGTTCATTTGTGCGCAAACTACTGCAGTCACAGATGGAACAGGAGCTGGCTCAGGCCTGAACCACCTGGAGGCAAACTCCGGCTACCGGTTCAGTCCCGCCACCTGGAGGCAATCAGAAGCCGCCACTGGGCAACTGCTGCTGCCCAGGTGGCTGATCCGGCGTGTCTACTTGTACGAACCCGGCTTTCGGCGGGGTCCGTCGGAGAAAGGCTTGGGACCACGCTTCGGGTAAGGAGCATGCTCGCCCTGCTTCCTTGAGAACCCGCCTGGTTTTGCTGGAGAGCCCTTTGGGGCTGCAATACGCATGAAAGGAGCCCCGCGGTTCCTGCGGGCCTCGGCGATGGCCTTTTCGGCTGCATCAAAGGGGACACTCACAAATGAGAAACGTTCCAGCACCTCGATGGCATCTATGGCCCTGTCTGGCAAGCCGGTAAGCTTCTTGACCACTTCGGCAATGTCCTTTGGCCAGACGCCATCACGCTTCCCGAGTCCTATGTACAACCTGGCAGTGCCTGCAGAATCGACGGTGACATCCCTCACCTCACCATAGCGCCTCGGGTCAAGATCCCCCGCGTAGGCTGCGGCTGCAAGAGCTGCAAGGGCATCCCGGGGTTCCAGAGTCTGAAGCAATTCATCTGCAAGGGCATAGAATTCCTTGGCTGCTGCCGCGGGGGTCCTGTTTTTTTTCAGTTTCTTCTCGGCCTTGCTCGCCGGTGTACCGGCGGCCATAACCCCATCGGCCGTTTTACCGCTCCGGGACTTGCCATCAGGTGATTCATTTCCGGCAATTTCGATGGACCCAACCGGCTGGCTTGCGGAATCCCTGACTGATGTTTCATCTTCACTGGATGGCTGGCCAAGGGCCAGGGCATCGGCCAGACGTTTCTCCGTCTCGGGATTGCCTGCATCCTCCAGGGCGGCCTCGCTGCCGGGGAGTACAACACCAAGCATCTCCCGGGCTGCCTCTTCGGCTTTTATCCGTATCCTGGCACGCTTGGCCTCTATGACGGTGCCTACCGACGGGACGGCACCCTTGCGCAGGCCGGCTCCGGAGGTCCGCCTGAGGGCAAAGAGGCGTCGGTACTCTTCAGGGGTTACAAAGGTGACAGCGGTACCTTTGTGCCCGGCCCTGCCGGTGCGGCCGATGCGGTGGGTATATGACTCGGGATCGAAGGGCAGGTTGAAGTTTACCACATGAGTCAGCTTCTCTACGTCTATGCCCCTGGCTGCCACATCGGTGGCCACCAGAATCAGTGACTTCCTGTCCCGGAACCGGCCGAGGATGCGCTCTCGCATATCCTGGGATACATCGCCATGGAGGGCTTCCGCCTCGTAGCCGCGGTCCGAGAGGGCTCTGGCTACTCCATCTGTCTCCACCTTGGTATGGCAGAACACCAGGCCGTAGAACTCGTCCTCGGAGTCCACGATGCGGCACAGGGCTTCCAGCTTGTCACGTTCACGCACCTCGAGCCAGATCTGGTCGGTCAGGCCGGCCTGTACGGGGTTGGTATCGTCCTCAACCTTCTCGAAGGAACCAAGACGGTCACGGGCTATGCGCATGATGGCGGCTGGCATAGTGGCGGAGAACAGCACGACCCTGCGTTCGGGATTGGCTGCATCCAGCACCCGCTCTATATCTTCTATGAAGCCCATGTCCAGCATCTCGTCGGCTTCGTCCAGCACAAGCCACTCCAGGCCCGACAGGTCAAGAGTCTTGCGATCTATATGGTCAAGGACACGGCCCGGGGTGCCGACGACGATCTCCACCCCCCGGGAAAGGCGGCGCAACTGCTCACCCATGGACGCGCCACCGTAGACGGTGGCCAGCCTGGGGGCGGGACCGCTTACAAAACTGGCAATTTCCCCTGAAACCTGCAAGGCCAGCTCACGGGTAGGTACCAGGATGAGTGCCCTGACCTTGGGGCCGGCAACACTCAGCTTGTCTACCAGGGGCAGGCCAAAGGCCGCGGTCTTGCCGGTACCGGTACGGGCACGGGCCAACAGATGGGTGGATTCGCCAAGCATGCGTGGAATGGCCAGCGCCTGGATGGGGGTGGGCTCCTCGAAGCCTTTGCGGGTCAAAGCCTCCAGCACGGGGGCGGACAGGCCGAAATCGGCGAACGACATTGAGGTCATTTAATTCCTTATAGCTCGGGGATGTTCTGATTCTCGGGGGAACAGCGTAACGGGGGGTAGTCGATCCCGCGGGATTCCTGAGTATACACCAAGCAAGAAAGGGTAGTCCAGACCGCGGCCTGGCCCAGGAAGCCCTCCAGGACGGGTTCCGGAGCGATAAAGCTAAACACCGGCGTCAGTTGGCCGAAATTCTAGGTAAGAGCAAAGCCTGCGGTCTTTCCGGCAGGTACAGGGAACCCAGGAGGACAGACATGAAAACATTTGCCATCAAGAGCACCGACCTGTCGCCATCGATACTCGAGCTTGTAACGGAAATAGAAAACGGCTATGTGGTGCGCATCGTTCGCAGGCGTGAGGACTGGGAGGATATCAGCGAGGAGTTCATGACCCGGGAACTCTTCGATACCTGTGTGCGCACCGGTTATCTGGCTGAACTGTCGGCCTGAGCACAGACCCGCATCCTGCTGTAAAAACAACGATCTGCTATGAAAATCAGGCCACTCATGGTATCTTTGGCGGCGTAAAGCGGTATACGCCGCCTGCAGCAAGCTAGACAGGAATACCAGGAGTCACCGTGAACGACCGCGAAGCCACGATGCAGCGTCTGCGCGCCCATGAAACCAGCCAACTGATGGCCAGGATGTACGGCCCCGGGCGTGCAAAAGACCAGCTGGTACGCTGGGAGAGGCTGGTAACTGCCGCCTTTGACGAATTCGGATTGAAGGCGGCTGAACTCATATCAAGCCCGGGCCGCACCGAGATCGGCGGCAACCATACCGATCACAATGATGGCCGTGTCGTGTGCGCCTCGGTGCATCTGGATTCAATTGCCTGCATCGAGGCTACCGGTGACCTGAGCGTGCAGCTGCGCTCCGATGGCTGGGAAAAACCCTTCGTGGTGGACCTGACAGACCTCAAGCCCAGGGAAGAAGAAAAAGGCACACCCATGGCTCTGATCCGGGGCGTAGCCTCGGCTCTGGTCAAGAGGGAGCGGGCCATAGGCGGCTTCAAGGGCTGCATGTCCTCCTCTGTACCCATGGGATCCGGACTTTCGAGTTCCGCCTCGGTGGAGATGCTGTTTGCACAGATCCAGAACACCTTGTACAACCAGGGTATCATTGAACCTGTAGAGATGGCGGCCATAGGCAAGGAAGCCGAGAATATCCACTTCGGCAAACCCTGCGGCCTGATGGATCAGATGGCCTGCGCCATCGGCGGCATTTCAGCCATAGATTTCGGAAAGCCACTGAGACCCCGTTTCACCAAGGTAGATTTTGACTTTGCCAAGGCCGGTCTTGCCGTTGTGGTAGTACATGCCGGAGGTGACCACGCCGATCTGACTGAAGACTATGCCGCCATTCCCGGCGAGATGAAGGCCGTGGCCGACCTCTTCGGCCAGGCCAGCCTGCGTCGCCTGTCCATGGAAAAACTGCTGCGCCGTTCTGCCGAAGTGCGCACAGCAGCCGGCGACAGGGCCTTGCTCAGGGCTATCCACTTCATCCGCGAGAACGACAGGGCTGCAGACCTGGCCGAGGTCCTTGCGGCAGGTAAAGTGAAGAAATTCCTCAAGCTCATACGCAAGTCCGGCGACTCGTCCTGGCGGCTGTTGCAGAACGTCACTGTCCCGGGAGCCATAAAGGACCAGGCACTGGCTGTGGCAATCGAGCTGTCTACGGAGTTCCTGGGCAAGAGCGGTGCCACAAGGGTTCACGGTGGAGGGTTTGCGGGCACCATCCAGGCTTTTGTTCCGCTGGACAAAGTGGATGAATACACCGCTTTCATGGACGACAGATTCGGGATCGGGGCATCGACTGTCCTGCACATCAGGCCCACGGGGGCCGAGAGGTTGGAATTATGAGAAAAGAACAGAGTGGTTTCAAGGAATATCTGGGGCTTACCTTCCTGATCGGGTTCGGATTCTTCACCATGGGTCTCATGGATCCCCTGTACGACACCTATGTCCCTGCCTTCCTGGGAAAATACATCGACTCCAAGTTCGTCATCGGGTTTGTGATGACTCTGGACAATGTGCTGCAATTATTCCTGATTTCAGTTGTTGCCATCTGGAGCGACAGGACAAGAACCCGGATCGGCAGACGCATGCCCTTCATCCTGGTCATGTTGCCCATGGCTGCCCTGTTCTTTGCCTTTGTACCCTATGCTGCACAGATATCCCTGACGGCCCTCATCGTCATCATCTTCCTGCTTAACATCTTCAAGACCAGTGTCCGTGGTCCGGTTGTGGCTCTGATGCCTGACACCATCCCGGGCGAGTTCCGCTCCGAAGCCAATGGTGTCATCAACACCATGGGTGGTCTTGGCACCATACTGGGAACACTGGTCCTGGCCCAGCTCATGAACCTGGACATCGTGCTTCCGCTCATCGGTTCCACCAAGGACAGACTCCCCTTCCCGGTTGCCAGCCTCTTCGTGATACTGGCGGTGATCATCCTCTTCATATTCGTCCGCGAACGGAATCATGACGACGAAGCAGTAGAGGAACGGGTGCCGGTCATCCAGTCAATCAAGGCAGTAGTAGCACAGGAAGACAAAAGCGCCTTCCTTATACTCACCTCCATATTCCTGTGGTTCATGGCCCACGAAGGGGTAAAACCCTTCCTCGGACTGTACAGCCGTGATGCCCTTGGTGCCAGCTCGGGCATGATGGCCCTGCCCCAGGGTATTGCCGGTATAGCCTATGCACTGGCAGCCATACCCATGGGCTACCTGGCTCACAAGTATGGTAGACGACTGGTAATCCGGGCATCCCTGATTGGTCTTGTGGGCATCACTGCCCTCTTTGCAGTCTTCAGCATCCTAGGCCCTGGCCTTGGCCTGGCCGGTACAGGAGCTTTCTACGTATTCCTTGGCATGATGTTCATCTACGGAATCTTCTGGGGTTCGGTCATAACCAACTCCTTCCCCATGCTCTGGCAGATGTCCACCTTCGGAACGATAGGTATTTTCACCGGCCTGTACTACACCTTCTCCCAGAGTGCCAGCATCCTGGCCCCGCCGGTGACAGGCCTTGTGATCGATATCACCAATCTATTCAAACCGGCTCCGGAATATCAGTATACCGGCATCTTCATTTTTGCATCCCTGTGCATGCTTGGAGCCTTCCTGGTCATGGCCAAGGTACGCAGCGGTGAACCGGGGGATAAGGCCGCCTCATGAGATGGGCTTTGGTGCTCTCCGGCGGCGGAGCCAGGGGACTCGCGCATATCGGCGTCATAAAAGAACTCGAACGCCGTGGCGTTCCGCCACCGTCCTTCGTTGCCGGAACGTCCATGGGAGCCATCATCGGAGCTCTCTATGCCAGTGGCTGGAATGCCGCACGCCTTGAGGACTATGCAAAAAATTTCGATATCCGGGACCATATAGAAAATCCAGCCTTCAGACTGCCGGACTTTGCACCCTTGCGCATTTTAAGGGCAGGAAGCGCCATGAGCGGGCTGCTGGGTGGCCTGGCCCTTGATACAGGGACCAAGGCCAGCGAGGAACTTGGCCGGCTTCTTGGCGAATTGCGTATCGAGGACATGCCCATACCCTTTGCCTGCGCCGCGACGGACCTCCTTTCCGGCAAGCGTGTTGTGCTGGACAGCGGCCCTGCAGTCATGGCGATACGGGCATCCATGTCCTTTCCCGGCCTCTTCACTCCTGTCTGGATGGACAACATGCTGCTTGTGGATGGGGGTGTCACCGACAATCTCCCCATGGATATTGCGGTTGAAAAAGGCTTCGACCATATCCTGGCCTGCGATGTCTCCCGGTTCAAACAGGAGAAGGCCGCAACATTCCGCACCGGGCTCTCGATATTGATACGCAGTTATGACATTGCCATCGAACGGGCCAGGAACACCGCCAGAAAGACAGCAGCCCTTACTATCTATCCTGAAGGAGCCGGAGCCACCTTCGATTTCCGCAATCCCCTGGCCTACATCAGGCTCGGAGAACAAGCGGCAGGGAATGCCTCTGTTGAAATAAATAAATTCTTCGCCATCGGGGCTTCCCGAATCGCCTCCAGAATCGCTACCCTATTCGGATGGAAGTCTTCGACAAAAGCATAACGGCACTCATCGAATCCTATGAGCAGGACGGCGGTATAAACCACAGCGATGGTCCGAACCTGCCTTCAAAGGAAGCGGTCAGAGCCATCGTGGCGGATATGGAAACCCTTGCATTTCCCGGTTACCGGCAGGAGGATGGCATAAATGATGCCAACGCCAGCTTCGTCATCGGTGAGCTGGCCCACCGGACAGCCCGGGCCCTCATAGAAGAAACGACCAAAAGCCTGGAATACCGGTACCGCCTTGAGAACAAGAAAGGCTGCCCCGCCGCCTGCCACCTTGAGGCGCGGGAACTCGTGCAGGATCTCTTCGATTCCCTTCCGGAAATACGACGTACTCTCATGACCGACGTGCGGGCTGCCTTTGACGGAGATCCTGCAGCAAAGTCTGTGGAGGAGGTAATACTGTCCTACCCCGGCATGGAGGCTCTTACCGTACACCGCTTTGCAAACCATCTCTGGAAGCGGCAGGTACCGCTCATACCCCGGATGATGAGCGAATACATCCACGGCAAGACAGGCATAGACATACACCCAGGGGCAATCATAGGCGAACGCTTCTTCATCGATCACGGAACGGGTGTTGTCATTGGTGAAACCACGGTTATAGGACGCAATGTGAAGATATACCAGGGTGTAACCCTGGGCGCCCTGAGCGTCCGCAAGGCGGAAGGAAACGTAAAACGCCACCCAACGATAGAGGATGACGTGACCATTTATTCTGGAGCCACCATATTGGGCGGGGAAACCGTGATTGGCCAGGGCAGTGTCATAGGAGGCAACGTGTGGCTTACTTCGTCACTGCCCCCCCGATCCAGGGTATATGTTCCGCAGGGAGACTTCATAGTCGACTGCGGTGGCATTGAACATCGTCTGGCGGACGGCTGCGAATCCTGCGAGTCCTGAATCAGGTTCTGTCGCTTTCCTTGCCGAACAGCACAACATCGCCCTGGGGTTCCTTGACAATACGCTTGAGGTAGGCAACTTCCTCACGTTCCACCTCGCGCACAGCCTTGCCTCCGATGCGCTTGAGCAGAACCTTTCCGGTTCTGGCAAAGAAGAATATCTTGCGCGGCAGTTCACCGCCGGTATCACTGGCAAGGATGGGAATATTCTCTTTTTCCAGATAGGCAAAAGCAAAATCTATATTACCCTTCGGTATGGCCCTGGATGCTCCCGGAAGTTTCAGTACAGAAGAACCGCCAAAAACCTTGGCCGTGATATCGATCTTGTGCGAACCCTTCTTCAGGAGCTCGTTGTACAGCAATTCCATGGCAAACATGCCATATTTTGCGTTGCGGCTCTTTGCGACATCCTTGTCATCCAGGTCACCGGGCAGCATGAAATGGTTGATCCCGCCCATCAGCAATCGGTGGTCCCAGAAGGCTACAGAGACACAGGAACCCAGTACCGTGGCAATTATGACATCTTCATCACTGGCCAGGTATTCTCCGGGATGGATGGTATAGACAGCTTGCTCGAAACGGCTCAGACGGTGGGTAAACATGGGCTCAGAACAGCGTCACATCGCCGCTCTCGACGAGGTCGGCCTCTTGTTCCACATCCCCGCCAAGGTGGGCGATCCGTACGGCTTCCTGCCGGTGTGTAAAGATGGTAAAACGTTCGACTATCGATTTGAGGCGTTCGTTGCGGATGTTCAAGTCAAAGCCATCAGCATCACTCCCGCCAGTGGACTCTGCATACGCTGATAGTTCATCCCGCATGGCTGCAAGTTCGTTGGCCAAGGCTGCGATGCGTCTCGTTTCGGCAGCAGCATTCTGTATGGCTTCGATGAAGCCCGATGAGAAGGGCTGAAAATCGGATTCGGCATCGCAGAGACTCTGCCTGGATTCTTCAAGTTGCCTGAACCGCTCACCCATCCTGTCAATCTCGGCAACTATCAGTTCCTGGCGGTCAGACAGATCGTTCAGATAGTCACCCATTTCCGTATTCATGGTCTTGGAGAAGCTGCGGGTAACTTCTCCGGCTTCGGCAATGTCCATGGCCAGCCGCTCGGTCAGATCCATCATCCCCTGGACAGTATTGGAAACAATGGCCAGGGCCTTGTTGCGGGCTGTCTCGATGCGCGATGCGGTGACTATGTTCTTGAACCGGGTAAGTATGGAGTTGACCGCCCTGAACCGCTCATCCAGCCTGCGTACTCCCTCTCCTATCCTGAGGGCCTGGCTTGCCGCGGCATCCTTGGTCTTCAGGTAGTCCGCAGCTATGACGGCAAAATCGACACCGTCAGCACAGGCCCGGCGACGGCCCACATCCTCGTCCCGGTGGGACTCGACCTCGGACATGATCTGCTGGATAGCCTGGATACTGGATTCAAAGCGGGCAAGGCTGGCCAGGACCTGGGCATGCACGTCATCAAGGAGGGAGGCAGAAAGCCGGGTTATCTCGGCAAGGAAGGCCCGTTCCTCGGCTTCATCCGCGTGCATGCCGTTGCCGTTTCCATTCCTGCTTCCGTTGCCATTGCCGTTCCCGCCACCGTTTGTTGCATCCTGTTCGGAGGCGCGCAGGGAAAGACGCACGTGATCCAGAGATTGGCGGATTATATCCTGGAGCTGAACTCCCTGCATGATCTCGGAGACAGGGCCCCGTACCCCGGAAGCCTGGCTGGCCATGGCCCTGAGGGTTGCAGCAGTTTCAGCAACCTCTGCATCCAGACGCTTGAAACCGCCATCCAGGGTTTCCTTGACGGTTCCGAAGAAGTGTTCCTGCTTTCCGGCCAGGTCTTCAAGGGTCCGCCTCAGGTTGTCCAGGCCGTCAAGCAGTTCGGTTCCGGCGCTTGAAAGATCATTTGCATGCTGGATGGTCTTGCCTGACAGCCGTTTGAGTTCATCGGTGATCACCGAAAAGGCACGCCCTGCCGATCCTGACTTCAGGGCTACCGTCATGGCGTTCAGGGACACAATTTCCATTTCTTCTGAATCTTCCCTGACACGATCAATTATCCCGTCAAGCTTGGACAGACTTCCGATTCCAGTCTCCACCCCATCGAAAAACCTGTTTTCGGTTTCTGCCGCATTGGCGAAGAAGCGCGTAGCATCTTCGATGAATTCCACCATGCGACGCCTGGCAATATCGGCTGATACGCCACCACGGTACGAGGACAATATAGTGCGTATGGTAGTTTCGGCAGACTGGGCACTTGCATCAACCGCGGATTTCATCTCCGGGAACATCCGTCCAAGCCGGAGGTATATGCCTTCAGTCTCGCGTTCTATCCCGTCAAGGTGGTCTACGAGCTCTGCAACCGGGCGCAACATTGTTTCGACCATGACAACCACTATACGACAACGGCCCCATCCAATCAAGGATAGGGCCGTAATGAAATAAATTGATTATGTGAAAGCCCTGCCTGGAATCAGGCTTTGCCCTCCACCAAGGCTACAGGCAGCACGGAGGCTTCTGTCACAGCGTCAAAATAGCGGGCTTTGGCCATGACCGGCGCAAGCTGGACCATGTCTCCGATGTGGAATACATGGTGCGGAGGAACGCGGGATACTATCTGATTGCTGGCAGTCTGGGTCCACAGATGTATTTCGGCACCAAGAGGCTCCACTACGCTGATCTTGGCCTTGATGGCGTTGGCATTCTCGCCTTCTACATATGGAAGATCTTCCGGCCTGACACCCAGGACAAGGTCTTTGCCCACATAGGGTTTCAGCTGCTGGATATGCTCTGCGGCTGGTTTGAGACGGCATGAACCTTCATCGAGCACGATCGAGCCACCTTCTTCCACTACCTTCACGTTCAGGAAGTTCATGGGCGGCGAGCCGATGAAGCCGGCCACAAACTTGTTGATCGGGTGATTGTACAGGTACAGCGGCGAGCCGATCTGCTGGACGATACCATCTTTCATGACGACGATCTTGTCGCCCATGGTCATGGCTTCTACCTGGTCATGGGTAACATAGATCATGGTGGCCTGGAGCCTGTTGTGCAGGTCGATGATCTCGGCGCGCATCTGGACGCGCAGTTTGGCATCCAGGTTGGAGAGGGGCTCGTCGAACAGGAAGACCTTGGGGTTACGGACAATGGCCCGGCCTACAGCAACGCGCTGGCGCTGGCCACCGGACAACTGTTTGGGTTTGCGGTCAAGGTACTTCTCGATATCCAGTATCTTGGCCGCTTCCTTCACACGCCTGTCGATCTCGGCCTTGTCGAACTTGCGGATCTTGAGGCCGAAGGCCATGTTGTCATACACGCTCATGTGGGGGTATAGAGCATAGTTCTGGAACACCATGGCGATGTTCCTGTCCTTTGGCGGGACATCGTTGACCAAGTCGCCATCGATGAGGATCTCGCCACCGGAAATCTCTTCCAGACCTGCGATCATGCGCAGAGTGGTGGATTTTCCGCAACCCGAAGGCCCTACGAAAACCACGAATTCCTTGTCTTCTATATCGATGTCTACTGCATCGACAGCCTTGACGTTGCCATCATATATCTTGGTAACGCCCCTGAGATTGACATTGGCCATCTGGCCCTCCTGTACAGAGCTTAGTTTATGGAGGCCAGTGTAAGGGCAGATCACCGAGTTGTCAAACGAAAGGTCTGACGAGGGTGCGAATTGGCTTGGTCAGACAGCCCCGGATCCAGAAGACAGAGCCCTGATTCCCCGTGCCTGCAGGTTGCGGCGCCAGGCATCCAGCAGGACACCGAAGGCTACACCCACATTAAGGCTGCCCTTGGCGCCGAGCATGGGTATGCTTACCCGTCTGCTGCAGCGCTCCAGAGCCTCCGGTGACACCCCCAGTTCTTCCGAACCGAGAACGACCACACCCCGCTCGGGAAACTCGAAGCTGTCGATGGGATCTCCACGCAACTCAAGGGCAAAAACCTCGCCGAGCCCTTCCATGCCGTCCAGGCCAACCCGGCGCCAGGGTACCAGTGAGGTGGAACCCATGGCTGCACGTTGTGCCCGGGGGTGTCCAGGATCTGCACTGAACCCGGACAGGAAAATTTCAGCCAATCCGAAGGCGTCAGCGGTCCTGAACATGGAGCCGACGTTGAAGGGAGAGCGGATGTCTTCCAGGTACGCCCGCATGCCGGGAAACACCGACCGGACACCGGAGTCCAGACCTGCTCCCAGGGGTTCCATGAAATCCCAGTCTGCCGGGGCGCCCCCGGCAAAAACCTCGAGACTCCGACGCAACCTGTTTACCGAGCGGACTCCATGGACCGGGTCGGACAGGAAGGCGGGCGGGGTGGCATCCCGGAGCGAAGCCAGCAAGCTGCCCAGGTCTGCAGGCAGGTTGTCATCAGTTGCCAGGGCGGAAACGAGTTCCTCTACCCAGGGGGCGGCGGAGAAATCGCCGTTGCGGTAGGCCCGCTCCACGAGCTCCAGAGTCTGGGCAGCCTTCCTGGCCCTGTGGCCAGGACTCAGGGACATGAGCTTGCGGATGGCTATCACGTATCAATACACCGTTTTTATAAAGTCGAAGACATCGTCTACAGTCATGGACCGCGGCAGGAAGTTCATGAAATCAAAGCGTCTGGCAGTATCCGCTGCCTCCACAAGCTGCTCCAGTGGCAGTTCGAAGTCCTTGAGCCGGCTCGGAATACTGAGCCTTCCAAGCCGGGTGCGCAGAGCTTCTATGGCCCTTGCCGATGCACCGGCTGCCCCTTCTTCAGGATCGATCTCCCCGAACAAGGGTGCCAGGTTGGCAATCTTCTCCGGCCTTGAGCGCGACAGCAAATCAAGCAGATAAGGCAGGATGACGACAGCCAGATTGGCCTTCGGTATGTCCCAGCGGGCACTGATGGCAAAGGACAGGGCTGTGCCAAGACCCGGGGAAGATGAAGACAGGCCCAGACTGGCCATGAAACAGGCTTTGGCGGCATCCAGGCGGGCGTTGGGATCCTCGGGATGCAGGATGGTCACATCCAGAGCCCGGATATAGAGACCAACAGCCTCCTGCAGGGCCATGTCGGACAGGAAGTTCTCCCGGGAGGATGCGTAACCTTCCACCGCACCCATGAGGCCGTCCAGTATACCAGCGGCAGCCGCCTTGCCCGACTGGCTGGCATACAGGTTTGGATCCAGGACAACCGCTGTCTCTATGCCACGCTGAGCCTGTATGAAGGAAGCCTTTCCATTGCGCGCATCGGTAAGTACCAATCCACCGGACAGCAGGAAAGGATCACGGTAGGTGGTAGGTATCAGCACCAGGGGCAGAGGGTCCCGCTGCGGTGCATCACCGTCCATCCAGTCATCCACGCTGTGATCGCTGCTGGCAATGCCAGCCACAGCCTTGGCAACATACAGGGCACGGAGGTTCCCCAGGCCGATGACCAGAGGCGCCCTGGCTCCCCTGGAGAGGGTAGCTACCTCATCCACCGCCTTTGATGACGGCTTGCCGTCAAGGTCATCATAGGTGATGATCTGTATGCCCCGGACCGCGAGTACCTCCACCAGTTTTTCTGCGGTTCTGGTATCCCGGAGTTCCGGATCAGCCACCAGTATGGCCCGTTCGGGGCCACCTTCCAGGATCAGTGGAATCTTGTAGACTGCGTCCTGGCCAATGTAACACTCGGCCGGCACATGGAAGCGGAAATCGGCCATCCCATCCTCCGCGGGGCACCGCTGGCTCCGGCTGGCCCGGAGTGCAAGTACCAGGAATATCGCCCGTACGGGACTCTCACCCGCTCGTGGGTACGCCCTGCCGGGCGCGCATAAAAAAAGGCGGAAGCATACTTCCGCCGCAATTATCAGGACCGGTGGTTTTTAAAGCAACTGATCGAGAATACGGTCGGCGGTGGCCGAGAGGATGGCGTCGGTCAGATAAGCCGGGTCGTCGATTTTAGCCTTGAGCTCCGCGACACGGTCTTCCCGGATCTCGGGTGCTGCCTTGGCCAGCTCGATTGCAGAAAACAGCTCAGCACGTTCCACGGCTTCCGGGGAAAGACTGACGGAATCGCTCTTTGAGCTCCTGTCGACGCGGGCTGCGGCGGCGGGTTTCGTTGACTGGATGGATTCCAGCGGGTTCAGTCTGTCTATCATCATCGAATGGCCCCTGCCTTTCTCGTGCCGAACTAAGCTTTTATCCGCCGTGACCCGCACGACTGGTAAGCCTCTCATGTAATCTATCGGCAACGATGCTTCGTAAGTTTACGCTTTTTTCGCACCCGATACAAGTACCGCAATTTCACCGCGGACTTCCTTGCGTCCTCCAAGCTCGGCCAGGACCTCGGCAGCGCTTCCTGCCAGGAACTCCTCGTGCAGCTTGGTCATCTCCCTGCCGACGCAGATCTGCCGCTGTGGATCTATATCGGCCATGTCCTTCAGAAGCTTGACGATACGGTGCGGTGATTCGTACATCACGAAAGCTTCTTCCCTCCCCATGAGTTCGGCAACCCTTGAACGTCTGCGGCCGGGCTTGGGTGACGGAAAGCCATCGAAGGTGACTGTCTTGAAAAACAGGCCCGCCGCGGATATCAGCGCGGCAAAGGCGCTGGGGCCAGGGACAGGCACCACATCAAAGCCCTCCTGCCTGGCCTTCGCGGCCACCAGTATGCCTGGATCGCTCAGGCAGGGAGTGCCGGCATCCGAACAGTAGGCAACATTCCTGCCTTCAGCCAGCAGGCCCAGGATCCTGGCCGAACCACGCTCCTCGTCATGGGCATGGCAGGCCACCAGGGGTTTCCTGATGCCCAGGTGATTGAGCAGTTTGAGGGTATGGCGGGTATCCTCGCAGGCTATCACATCAACCTCTCCGAGGATGCGGACCGCCCGCAGGGTAATGTCTTCGAGGTTTCCAATGGGGGTGGCAACCATGTACAGGCTTGGCATGGACACAGTATCGGCCCTTGGCCGCCGCAGGGTCAAGCACCGGCGCTGGTTGCCGCAGCAATCTCCTTGGCCTGGTATGCCGGGTCAAGGTTCCCGTTGGACTTTTACACAGGACAGTCCTGGTGTGCTACAATGCGCGCCATGCTTGACTGGGCTTTCCTTGCAATACTGGCCGGTATCGGCGCCATACTCCTCTGGCTGTTCTGGGCCCTTATGTACAGACCCCTTGCGGAGCGCAGGGAACGGCAGTCTCCACGGTTCGTCAGGGACTCCACCGGCGAGGTGCGCGAAAAAGGGGTCGGCATCCGGAAGTGTCCGGTCTGCGGCGAGATGCTTGCCCCGGGTGCCATGGTTAAGTCAAAAGTCTTCCAGCGCAAAGGCGGAGACCAGATGATGCAGGTCTTCGGCTGCCCCTATTGCTGGCCGGACAATACCGAGTACCGCCGGATCTGTCCGGTCTGCGAGAAGGTCATACCAAGGAACGGTTATCTGGTGGCCAGATATTTCACCGGCCCCAACCGACGGCATGTACATGTCCTGGGCTGTTCCGGCTGCAGGCGGGGCTGAAGCCGCAAGAGCGGGTTACGACCTGTTCATCCCATCGGAATGGCTCAGCGATCCAGGGCTGCCAGGTATGAGTCGGGGATAAGCCTGTCCCCTGCGGTACGCCCCAGCCGGCGTTCAGGCCGGGACGGTCCATGGTAATCACTGCCACCGGTAATGCGGAAGCTGTACTCAAGGCCCAGCTTTTCAAGCCGCTGGCAATCCACCACCCTGGCTGTGGGGTGCCAGGCTTCAATTCCATCCATGCCCATTTCTTTCCATTCTGCCATAAGGGACCGCATACGGGTCCAGCTTACAAACAAGGACAACGGATGGGCCACGATGGCAAGGCCACCTGAATCCTTGATCACTTCAAGGGCGCGGGGGAGATCAAGGCAGGCTTTCTGCACAAAAAACGGTCTGCCCTTGGCCAGATAGCGGTCAAAGGCCTCCTGCTTGCTCTTGACAACCCGTTTCTCAACCAAAAGCCTGGCAATATGAGGCCGGCCTATCATGCCTGTTCCTACCTGCTCCCGGAGTTCCCGGTAGTCCAGGTCTATGCCAGCAGTCTTCAGAAGCTTGAAGACCTGTTCATTTCGGTTCTCCCTGGAGCGGGCAAGCTCCGTAGCTGCCTGGATCAGTGGTTCACGTATCTCCCGCAGGTCCAGCCCCAACAGGTGGAACTCCCCTGGCCCGAAACCTATCTCTATCTCTACCCCGGGTACAAAACGGAGGCCGGCCAGGCGAGCCGCCCCGGCTGCCTCATCCAGCCCGTCCAGACAGTCGTGATCGGTCAAGGCCATGGCCGAAAGCCCCTCCTCCGCAGCCTTGCGGACAAGTTCCCCGGGTGTGAACGCCCCATCGGAAGCCGTGGAGTGGGTGTGTAGATCTATCATGTGCACTTACCGCCGATTCTCTCTGGATGAAGACGACCGGGCTGTCTGACCGGCTTTCAGTCGGGCCAGATTGGCTTTCGCAGCAGCGTTTTCCGGCTGGGCCCGGACCACTTCTTCGAAGCAGCCAAGGGCTTCGTCACGCAGGCCAAGCCTGGCATAAGCCGCACCAAGATTGTTGAGAGCCTGCATATCTTCCGGATTCCGCTCTGCAAATACTTCAAGTATGCGTCTGGCCTCATCGGCATTGCCGGACTTGAGAGCCGCCACTGCACGCCTCTTGTCATCTATTGATGAAAGCCTTGTACGGTATTCCGACAATTCTGCCGTCTCGCGGCGGGATGACACGAGGAGAGGCAAGCCGGATAAGGTAACCAGCCCCAGAATGAAAACAGCCAGCAATAAACCAGACGGCGGTTCCGGTACATGGAGACGCAGCAGACTCATCAAGCTGCCAGGTGGTGCAACATAGGCCGGCGAGGTCATTTCCAGCAGCACTGCAGGCCCACCCGCAGGAGTGTCCAGGGGAGCAGCAGCGCTCAGCCACCGTTGACCACCGCTATCTACGGCACCAAGTACTGCCCTGTGGAGGGAAACAGCATGGCTGTAAGAAGCAGGTACCATAGGTTGAGCCATGCCAGGGATATGCAGGCCATCGGAATCACATATGTACCGGAAAGTGCCCGCTGATTCCAGATACAAAACTGCAGAGACAGCAGGCCAGTTGCTTCCAGGCGATGAGTACACCATGGAGGCCAGCCGCCGTCTCAGGATATCCCAGCCCGAGGACGAACGGGGGTGGGCAACACCTGCCGATGCATCGGCCAGTATGCCAGGGCTGGTTTCGTGTCCGGCCCCCACACCGGACACGTCCAGAGCCGACAAAGCTCCGGCCCCGGCAACAGCAGCAGACCTCAGGCGTTCAAGGCTGGCAGCCTCGGTATCAGACTGTCTGCCCAGCTCGCCGGAATACCAGGCCAGGGACAGAACCAGTATTATTCCAAGCAAGCCAGGCAGGGAAGCCCCGGCGAGGGCAAGCGGCCTGGGCGCAAAACTGGCAGAAATGTATACCAGCAAGGCAAGGGCTACCAGGCCACTGGCCAGGCTGCCAGCAAGAACCAGCCAGGCCAGCAGGGAGCGCTTGGCCTCGGCCTCCGGGACAGTAAAACGGGAAAGCTCCCTGACAATCCGGGCTTGCCCCGAAACACCGGCAGAGTCCTTCCCGGAGCCGGGATCCACAACCAGGACAGCTGGTAACTGCCTGTCCACCAGAACCAGGCCCTCGGGGCCGATGGCAAAACTGTCAAAGGCAAAACCAGGTATCAAGGCAGAACCGGCCACGTCGGTAGACGGAAGTATCAGTTCCTGCCCACCTTCCGGGCTTGTGCGCAGGATGACACCAGCCACCGGATCGGCAATGTACAGGTTGCCGACATTGTCATAACGCACACAGGCGGGATATGGCAGCCTGACGGCATACTCGGAGAGGGTCTCGAAACGTTCGCGCTGGAAAAAGGCCAAGGCGCCCTCG
>JAVEXH010000366.1:0-3715 GCA_034004175.1 Spirochaetia bacterium | reverse complement strand
CCGCCCTCCAGTCCGCGGGGATCACCAATGGCCGCAGCCATCCTGGTAAAGGCCGCAGGGCCTTCCCGCCGATAGGAGCCAAGCTCCATATCGCAGGAGGTGCAGGCATCCGATATCGTAATGGAACTGATGCCCAGGCTGTCGGCAAGTGCCAGATTGGCTGCAAGCAGATCCAGGCGCGGCTGGCCATCACGGACAACAACCGCGGATGAACCGAATTCGTCGGCAAAGATCCCGGCCCGTGCCTCGTCCACCGGGTAACAACATACTCCCACCCGGGGGCCGAAGCTTACACAGAGCCGCGAAGCCCTGGTACCGAATTCAGCTGCCATGAGACGGCAGGCCACTGCCAGTATTCCCGTCCCCTTCCAGCCTGAATGCAGGATGCCGAAGGCTCCCGAATCAGGGTCGAACAGGAAGATGGGCATGCAGTCGGCAACGGTGAGTACGGCGCAGGCCTCCGGGTTGTCGGTGATTATGCCATCACCCTCGAGTCCGGCCAGATCTGCCGGAATCCTGGCTCTGTAGACCTTTCTTGAATGAACCAGGGGAAGTGCCAGCACACTGTGCGGTTCAAAGCCGACTGAAAGCAGCCAGCCTTCCCGGGTGGCATTGTGCACTCCCGGTTCGTAACGCATCGATCCTGCTGAGCGGGTGCTGAGCAGAGCTGCCGGTGCTCCCTTGCCGGATAATCCCAGGACACGATGGTTTTTTACCGCAATTGAAGCAATCAAGAGACATCACCGGCCACAAGGGCTGCCGTAGACAGCTCGCCTATGAGGAAGACCGCCTTCTCCAGCTTGTCCTTGCATGCCTCGAGGTTTCGCTGGAACTCCTTGTTGGCCTTGCCTTCCAGCCTTGAAAGGTTCGAGAGCGAGTCGTACCGGCTTCTGGCTTCGCCTGCCAGTATGCCCTTCAGGATCATCTGCATGCGGCTCATGGCCTCGGTGGTTCTTGTTATGAGAGCTTCGGCTTCGTTCTCGGCGGCATGTACCGCCGAGTCCACCTTCCGCTTGCGTATCTGGATGGCAACCAGCTCTTTTTTTGCCTGCACATACGTTGCTCCAAGCTCGCCTTCTGAACTCAGCCGGTAATCCAGGGCACGCAGGCTGTCGCCTGTCTGGAGTATGGTATTGTAGGCATCCGTGAACTCCAGCCGGTTGTCCCTCTTGTAGAATTCACCTTCCAGCAAGATCATCTTCAGATAATGGTTGATTTCCTGCAGGAACGTCTTGTGGAAGAAGGCTTCTATGAAACGCAAGACCCGTGCCTGGCGCACGGGTGGAATGGAATCGGTTCCCTGTTCAAGTACGGAATGAAGGTCTGATTCATCTTCAGTCCCAACCAACGCGACAATATCATTTTCAAGCTGGTTGATACGGCGTTCTACACTGAAACGCTGGAAATTCCTGTCCATCCGTTCGCGCCAGTAGGATTTGAATACCGGAAACCAGTCATCCCCCGGTGGCAACTGGTCTATCTGAAGGTTTGGATCCTCATACGCCAGTTTTACTATCTGCAGCATAGGCACATTGGTGTTGAAATCCCTGATGACATCCAGAGCCCGTTCCGCACTTGCCATCTCCTTCTTCACCGCAGCCTCAAGATCAAAGTCGGGCTTCTGCATTTCATCATTCAGGCTGAAGGCAAAAATCGCCTCCATCAGCCGGGCAGATGGCGGCCTCTCCATGGTATGCAGGATGGAACACAGGCTGGACAACTGCTCGAGGACTGCATACATGGACAATTCAGTCTTTCCGGATGGACTGGGCTGAAAGACTCCCAGGAAACGGTCAAACAGGAAGGAAGACAACTTCTTGAGGGCATACAGGTTCTTCACATCAGCGCTCATGGCACGGCGCTGGTTTTCAGGTATACCGGTCAGGGCAGCATCAAAAGCCAATGACAAGGCATGCCTGACATCCGAATCACTGGCACCTGGATTGTTCGAGTGATACAAATATGGATCCACCGCCGTTCCCAGTTCCGCATGCACCCCTTCGAACTCAAGTGAGCCAAGAAAGGCAAAGAAGGAAGCCCTGTTGCGCTCGAGGGTCCGATCCAGAAGGTCATAGAAATACCGTGCGGCCTGGCGCAGGGACTGCAACTCCTCGAAAAAAGGTTCCTGCAGGACTCCCCGCCTGGAATCCACCAGACCAGGATGGGCGGATTCAATTTTTTTGGCGACCATGTGAAGGCAGCGATCCCGGACCAGATCCTCTTTGGTCACGCCAGTGAGCATGCTTTTGATGATTATGATGAATCGGGTGATCAGTCCAAGGGAGTGGTAGGCTTCATCATAATTGACATGCTGCCCATCCTCGGCCCGCGGAGAATACAGCGCCTCTGTCGAAACTGTAGCCGTTCGTTGCAGACGGTCCAGGAGAGACGCCCTCTCCTGGGGACTCAGTTCAAGTACCAGGGCCTGGAAAGTAGTCGATTCTGCCATATTCATATGGTACATGGGCTCGACGCACTTAGCAAGCACCGGTTATGGAATCAAAGCCGGCAAAGTCCGGCAGGCTTATCCTCACGGATTCTCCGCTTGCTGGATCGGTGAAGTCCACTGCATACGCCAGAAGCCTGAGCCCGTCGTCGGGAAAGCCTTGATCGAGCTTGTCCTCACCTTCTCCGTACAGCCTGTCACCCCGCAGGGACAAGCCCACCCACGCCAGATGGGCTCGTACCTGGTGCCTGAATCCGCGGGTCAAGCGTACATCCACAAGAAGCCCATCCTCGCAGGGTTGCGAGCCTTGTATGCTGGTCAGATATGAATCGCGGGTCCAGGACTTCATCGAACTGGATCCAGCAGGCGATGAACAGGCAACCCGTTTCGATCCGGGGCCGTAAGGCCTGAACCTGCTCTCTATTTTCGTGCAGGACAACATGGCGGCCAGGCGCGCCAGATCCTGCCTGCGCAGTGCATCCGTCCACAAGCGTTCATCCACCCCGCAAGGGGTCGACAACAGGGGACGTGACCCGTCAAGTCCACCACAGCCAGGCACGGCCAAAGCCAGATAGGATTTAATGAAGTTCCCTGCAGCTGCCTGTTCCATCATGCCGGCAAAAAAACCTTCCGTCAGCGCAAACAGCACCAGGCCTTCCGTATCCCTGTCCAGGCGATGCAACAGCCCACCCTCGCCTGTATTCCGGCCTTTCAACCCGGCTGCGTCAGGATAACGCTGGAACACCCATTCTGCCAGGCTTGACCCTTCGGCATGTGTGCCGGGAGCACTATGCATACCTGCAGGCTTCACGACGGCCAGCCCCTGCGGGCTGGTCCATGCCAGAACCGGCTCCTTGTAGTTCCCGAAACAGGTTTCCCTCTGCATCCCACATCCTGTCTGACCTTGAGCGGTCTACATCAATGATCCTACTCCGGCATTCGGGAAACAGGCAACTGCCGGCCAAGCTTCACCATACCCTTCCTCATTGATTGCAGCGATAAAACCGATACAGTTATAGCGAGGGTATTCAGCGATATGGACAGACCAACGGGAAAAAGTACCGGAAAAACAGCTGCAGGAACTACGGCAAAAAAATCCCGGTTTATGGCTTTGCTGAGGAGCAAGCCGGTTTCCATGTTCAGGAACCTGACCAGATCCGGTCTGGCATCCTTGTTTGCCATATTCCTTGGCGCCGCAGCATTGTTCGGTACGCTGGTATGGATATGTGGAACAAAGCACGGGCAACAACATGTTCGTACGGCTGTTCG
>JAVEXH010000365.1:0-3718 GCA_034004175.1 Spirochaetia bacterium | reverse complement strand
TCGAAGAGATACTGCCCCACCGTGACCCGTTCCTCTTCATAGACGAAACCTCGGTGGCAGAGGATGGAATCATCCATGCCAGGAGGCTATGGAAGGGCGACGAGTTCTTCTTTGCCGGCCATTTCCCGGAGTATCCGGTGGTGCCAGGGGTCATCCTCGTAGAGACCATGGCCCAGGCCGGTGGCATCGGAGCCAAACTGGCGGGTCTTGCCAAGGACGGACTCTTCTTTCTTGCAACCATACACAACGTGAAGTTCCGCCGCCAGGTAAGCCCGGGGGACCTCTTCGAGATGAAGGTGACCAACCTGCGCACCAGTGCAAAACTGATCAAGCAGAAGGGTGAAGGCTTTGTCAACGGAGAATTGGCCGTAGAAGCCGAATGGCTGTGCATTGCCCAGGGAGGCCAGTAATGAGCATAAAACCAATGGTCCGGTCCAACCTCTGCATCAATGCCCATCCCACAGGCTGTGCAGCCATGGTTGACGCCTGGATACAGCGGGCGCTGGATGCTAAACCTTCCATCGAGGCAGCGGCCGCAAAGGCAGGCAAAAGCCTGCCAAAGAACGTGCTGGTCCTCGGCTGCTCCACTGGCTACGGCCTTGCCTCCCGGATCTCTGCCGCCTTTGGCTGCGGAGCCGGGAGCATCGGCGTTTCCTTTGAACGGGACGCCACAGACAAGAAACCAGGCAGCCCTGGCTGGTACAACAACCGTGAATTCGACCGTCAGGCAGCCCAGGCCGGCATCTACAGCAAGACCCTGAACATGGACGCCTTCTCCAACGAGGCCAGGGCAGAGGTGATACGCCTGGCCAATGAGAAAGGCCTGGTATTCGACCAGGTGGTGTACAGCCTGGCCAGCCCGGTACGCACAGACCCTGCCACGGGAATCATGCACAAGTCGGTGCTCAAACCCCTCGGTAAATCTTTCAGTGGCCGCAGTGTTGACGTAATGAGCGGCGCCATCAGCGAGATAAGCGTAGAACCCGGCACAGAAGAAGAGATCGCCGACACCGTGAAGGTGATGGGAGGCGAGGACTGGGAACTGTGGCTGAAGGCCCTGGCAGACTCCGGTCTCCTGGCCAGGGGCTGCGTGACCCTGGCTTACTCCTACATAGGACCTGAGCATACCTGGGCAGTCTACCGGGATGGCACCATAGGCAGGGCCAAGGCCCATCTGGAGGCGACCGCAAAAGCCCTGAACGGCCTGCTGGCCAGCATCGGCGGCAAGGCCTTTGTATCAATAGACAAAGCCGTGGTAACCCGCTCAAGCTCCGTGATCCCTGTAGTGTCCCTGTACATTGCAGCCCTGTTCAAGGCCATGAAGCAGCTCGGCCTGCACGAAGACTGCCAGGACCAGATGCTGCGTCTGTACCGCGACCGCCTGCTGGCTCCGGGAGGCATTCCGACCGATGAAGCCGGTCGCATACGGCTGGACGACTGGGAGATGCGGCCCGAGGTACAGGAACTGACAACCAGGCTCTTCAATGGTGTCACCGAGGCCAATCTGTCCACCACCACCGATTTTGATGGCTTCCGCAGGGACTTCCTGCAGATACACGGCTTTGATGTGCCCGGCGTGGACTACGAAGCCGAGGTTGCGTACCTCTGAAAAAGGAACAGCTCAAGCTGTTTCCTTGATACAGCACCCGGACCGATGACCGCTGGTCCGGGTGCGATACTGCTGGCCTGCCGGCCGCCGGGTTACCAAAACGGAAGACGACGAGGAGGGGCGAAGACAGGCAATGTACACAACCCTATACGGAAACTCCCCGCTCCTTGGTATCGTCGTTGACGGCCATAACAGCCAGCGGGGCCACAGCGCCGGATTGCGGCGCCCGTCTTCCAACCCAAGGTAACGCGGCGGTCTTTTTTTGTGTTTTTTTGTGTATACTCCAGGCTCTGACCATCGAACCTGGAGAGCTTATGAACATGCTTGTACTGGATGAATCGGAACCCGGCCGGCCCCTGCCACGCAATGACCGCCGGGTGCAGCACATACTCAGGATCCTGAAAAAACAAGCCGGCGATGAGGTCCTGGCAGGCATAGCCGATGATGGCCCGGCCGGGCATGGCCAGGGGCCTCTGGCCGGACAGATCGGCACTGCGCGTATCGACTCCTGGGATGGCCAGCACCTGGTCTTTTCCTTCAGGCCTGAGCAGCCTGCTCCACCCCTACTTCCCCTTACAATACTCCTGGGCTTCCCCCGGCCCATACAGGCCAACCGCATCCTCAAAGACCTTGCCAGCCTGGGCGTAGCCAGGATCATCCTTAGCGGCACGGAGCTGGGCGAGAAGTCTTACTTCCAGAGTGATTTCTTCAGGAACCGCGAGTTCCGTAGCGCCTTGCTGGAAGGTGCCGAACAGGGTGCCAATCCGCGGCTTCCAGCAGTTGATACAGCCTGGACTCTGGCCAGGGCTCTGAGACTGCTGGACGACCCATCCCTGCCTGATAATCCTGCCATGGTTTCACCTGCGCAGCCGGTGGTTCCAGCCCCAGCCAAGTGGGCGCTTGACCCCTACCGCCAGGAAGGCCCGCTGGGTACAGTGCTCCAGGCCACCGGAGCGCCAGGAGCAGGCCCGGCTCCTCTGGTGCTGGCCATAGGCAGCGAGCGCGGCTGGACACCAGCCGAGCTTGACCTGATGGCGGTCTCTGGCTTCCGCTTTGCCGGACTCGGATCACGGATACTGAAGACAGAGACGGCTGCAGTGGCAGCCACAGCCGTCGCACTGGCACGGCTGGGGCTGATGTAAGTTCCAGGCTGCAGAGCTACAGCTTCAGGGCCACCTTGAGCTCCCCGACAAGACGACCGAACTCGGCACAGGCAGCCTGTATGGGAGCTGGGGTGGACATATCCACGCCTGCCAGCCGGAGAGACTCGATGGGGAAGCGCGAACCACCGGAGCGCAGGAAGGCAAAGTAGTCGTCCTTTGCTCCGGGCACATTCTGCAGTACCCGGGACGACAGGGCGATGGAGGCGGAGATACCGGTGGCGTATTTGTACACGTAGTATGAGTTGTAGAAATGCGGAATCCGCAGACCCTCAAGGTCGCTGACTTCCTCCAGCTTCATGGACGGGCCGAAGTAGCGTTCCAGCAGGCTGCGATACTCGGCCCGCAGGGCATCCACGGTCAGGCTCTGGCCGGCCTCCATCATGGCATGGGCCTTATGCTCGAACTCGGCAAACATGGTCTGCCTGAACAGGGTGGCCAAAATATCGTCCACCCGGGATGACAACAGGTAGGCTTTGAGCGCAGGGTTGTCGGTGCGGTTGGTCAGGTGCCTGAACAGCAGGGCTTCGTTGAAGGTACTGGCTACTTCAGCTTCGAAGATGGTGTACGAGTAATGCATGAAGGGATTGGCCCTGGCGGAGTACCAGGAATGCATGGAATGCCCGCCTTCGTGGGCCATGGTGAACATGTCACGGATGACATCCTTCTTGTAGTTCATGAGTATATACGGCTCGCCAACGAAGGAACCCGCGGAGAAGGCTCCGGAACGCTTGCCCTTGTTCTCGTAGCGGTCGGCCCAGCCACCCAGGAGTCCGTTTTTCAGGGTGGAAACATATTCCTCCCCCAGGGGGGCCAAGGCTTCGGCTATGAGGTTTACCGATTCTTCCCAGCTATGCTCGGCTTTGGCCTGGGGCACCAGAGGGGCATACACATCGTAGTGCCGCAGCTCATCCAGACCCAGGGGCCGGCGGCGCAGTTCGTAGTACTC
>JAVEXH010000364.1:0-3719 GCA_034004175.1 Spirochaetia bacterium | reverse complement strand
CCGACGTAGTCGAACAGCTTGTACTGGCGTCCGGTAAAGCCTGCCAGCTTGTCCATGTATTTCTGGACTATGGCCGGAGTAGCGTTGTAATACTTGTTCACCGCTTCGCGGCCGGCAAAGTAGACGTCGGGATTCTGGCTGGTACCACGGATGAATGGGTGTTCGGGATTCAGGCCCCTGGCACGGTGGGCGCGGACAAGCTCGCCGTCGATCATCTGCTTCATCACGTCCATGGACAGCTCTTCTACCTTCTGCACTTCGTGGGAGGTGCGGAATCCGTCGAAGAAATGCAGGAAGGGAACACGGGCTTCCAGGGTGGCTGCATGGGCTACCATGGCAAGATCCATGGTCTCCTGGATGCTGGCAGCACTGAGCATGGCCCAGCCGGTCTGGCGGGCTGCCATCACGTCGGAATGGTCGCCGAAAATGGACAAGGCGCTGGCAGCTATGGCCCTTGCTGCGATATGGAACACCGCTGAGGTGCATTCGCCGGCGATCTTGTACATATTGGGGATCATCAGGAGGAGCCCCTGACTGGCAGTGAAGGTAGTGGTCAGTGCGCCGGTGGTCAGTGCACCATGAACCGCGCCTGCGGCTCCTGCCTCGGATTGCATCTCTACAACTTGTGGAATGGTTCCGTAGATGTTTTTGCGGCCCTGGGCGGAGAATTCGTCTGAAAGCTCGCCCATGGGCGAAGAGGGTGTGATCGGGTAGATAGCAATCACTTCGGAGCAGGCGTGGGCTACATGGGCGGCGGCTGTATTGCCGTCGATCATGACCATGTTCTTGGTATTGGCCATTTCGGGGTCCTTTGGTGTGTATTGTTCGGTGCTGCGCGGTCGTATCGTGATGCAGAGCGGGATGAGTCAGGCGCGCGATGCATGGAACCCGCATATAGTACCTTTTTTCGCCTTGGAGCGCAAGTGATATGAAGTCTGGTGAAGTGTTTTTAGGCTAACTTACGGAAAATAATATCGAATGGAAGATTGGAACAAGCGGTAAGGGCAAGGCTTTGAATATTGATACCAGCCATGGTCAGCCCCGTGACCCTGTCCCTCCATGCGGATTTTTATACCCGCATGGAGGGTTTTTCCCGATTTGTGGGTAGTAGATCAGAGCTTCAGGACAACACCGATGTTTGAATACCAGAGGGGATAGCTGTACTCGGAAGTATAACCGTCCCAATCATACTTGATCCGGCCTATGTATCCATATTCGAAATTGATGGCCAGATTGTCATTCAGATAGTAGCTGGCGCCCGAGAAGGCGGAGATGCCGATGCCGGGCTTGGGCTCGTAGTATGAAATGGAAGTGGTTCCGGATGCGAGGCCGAGGCCGAGGCCAAGGTAGGCATCGAAGTTGGAAATCCAGGTGAGACCATCAGGCAGGCTGATTTCCTTGAAGCCGACATGGGCAGTACCGAAGCCGCCAACACCGAAGGATGTCCAGTCAGGGGTGAAAATGCCTGGATCAATGGCTACCCGGCCTGCGGCTCCGAAGGTCAGTGGGATGATGCCGCCTATGTCGATGCGGGCAAGGGTAAACTCAATACCGCCCGAAATGCCGCCCCAGCCTATGCCTACATTGGCGAGCAGTTCACCTTTGTCTACATAGGGTGTAAAGGCGAGGGTTTCATCCGCAAAGGAAAAGCCGACGGTACACAGGAGTACGAGCAGGATGGCAAGTACTTTTTTCATCGAAGCACCTCTGGATATGAATGACTTTTTCCGGAAACTCCGGATGTTATCAGTCTCGTTGCTGTCTAACTGGTTGTCAAGACAAGTTTTTACTTGATGATGACCATAGCTGCCCTTTACGCCTGCAACGAACTCAGCGCCGCCTTGTAAAGGGTCTCAAGACCTGCGGATGTTTCCACAGCCAGGAACTCCGGCTTCCATTCAGGCTCTGCCAGGGAATCACTTATGGTAAAGCAGGAGGCCAGCCGCGTTGCCCGGTACCGGGATACGGTGAACAGGGCAGAGGCTTCCATCTCCACTACCACCGCACCCTGGGCCACCCGCTGCTCCAGTTCTTCCTGGGTTTCGCGGTAGATGGCATCGGTGGTCCAGGCCAGGCCGCGGCGGAAAGGCACGCCGGCTGCATTCAGGGCAGTGGCCAGGGCAGTGGTAAGGGTTTCATCGGGCAGGGCCGGGCCGCCGCCGGGTACGTAGTGGTACGAGACGCCGTCATCACGCAGGGCTCCATCGCATAGTACAAAGGAGCCTGGGGGCAGACCGGTGACCAGACCTCCGGCGGTGCCAACGGACACGAAGGAGCGGCTACCGAAGGCTATGAGTTCCTCCAGCATGACAGCGGCCGCCGGTGCCCCGATGCCGAAGCGTCCAGCTATGGCCACCTGGCCATCGGTCTCGTCGAGGTAGGCCAGATGATTTCTGAAATAACCATGATGGTAGGTGACCGGATGGTTTTTAGTCACATAGTCGAAGAGGCTTTTCTGGTATGACAGGATGACCGATTTCGGGGCTTGCTCGTTATCCTTGAGCAATCCGGATTTCTTCATATATGACAGGAAATCACGGGGTGCAAAAACGGATGGGGAGCGGTATTTGGTTTGTGTCAGAGGCAAAGACATGGTTTCTCCTGAGGAAGGTTCACGTTGATGGCTTTCAAGCCGCGTTGTTTCCTGTATAATGTACCGTCTGGAATACGCCACTGGCAATCATCTTTGCCGGCCGGCTTGTTCTGGTTGTCCCGGGAGGTGGTATCGGGTCATACTATGTCTCTGGAATTCAGGGTTGCGGACCGGAAACCTGTCCAGGGATCATTGTTTCGTTCGACGCGATACGAATCTTATTCCGACAAAATTGGATATATATGATATAGTATATAGTCCACGTGGTTTTTTCGACCAGGTCTGGTGGGATCGGGTATCAAAACCTGGTCTGTGCCGGCCAATTTACGATCCAGGATGGCAGCAGATGAACAAGATTGTCATGAAGCGGCAACTGGCCGACGAAGTGTACCGCATCGAAGTAGAAGCACCGCACATAGCGCATGAGCGCAAGGCCGGGCAGTTTGTCATTGTCCAGACCGACATTGAATGGGGCGAGCGCATTCCCCTGACCATTGCTGATGCAGACGACCAGGCTGGTACCATCACCTTGATATTCCAGACGGTTGGTGCCACCACCCATCGTTTGGCCGCTCTGGAGCCAGGGGACATGATTCCCGCCATACTCGGCCCTTTGGGCAATCCTACTCATATCGAAAATTTCGGCCGGGCTGTATGCGTGGGCGGCGGCATCGGTGTGGCTCCCATGCATCCCATAGCCCAGGCCCTCAAGCAGGCTGGCAACCACCTTACGGTGATCATGGGCGCCCGGAACAAAGACCTGATAATAATGGAAGAAGAGATGCGTGCCCTGGCTGACGATCTGATCATAGTCACCGATGATGGCAGTTACGGCCGCAAGGCCCTGGTAACCGTGCCCCTTGGTGAACTCTGTGCCCAGGATCCAAAGCCTGATCTGGTGGTGACCATAGGCCCGCCCATCATGATGAAGTTCTGTGCCGAGACTACCAGGCCTTTCGGTGTCAAGACTGTTGCATCTCTGAACACCATCATGATAGATGGGACGGGGATGTGCGGAGGGTGCAGGGTCAGTGTCGGAAACAAGACCAAGTTCGTCTGCGTTGACGGGCCGGAGTTCGACGCCCACCAGGTTGACTGGGACGGCATGATGCTGCGTCTGCGGGCC
>JAVEXH010000010.1:0-17713 GCA_034004175.1 Spirochaetia bacterium | reverse complement strand
TCCGTCCATTCCATGACTGTTGCCGCCGATGAGATATATGCAGGTTCACTCTGGTACTTGGCAAGAAAAGCCTGTGTTTCAGTGTTTATCCTTGCCAGGGAAGCTTCAGCTTCAGCCAGCTGCGCAATGGACAGGCTGGGGAAGCGGAATATCGCATCGGGCAATGATGGATCATCGGAAGGGAGGCCTTCGAGAAGACTGCGGCCACGGGAAAGCACCTCGGTGGCGGTTTCCGCTTCTGCAGCCAGAAGGCCGAATTCGAAAGAGGCAGCCTTGGCTACTGCAGATGTTTCAAGAAGCCGCGCCTTGTCCAAAGTGTTTGAAATCCAGCCATCATAGGTTCCCTGGATGGCCAGGGAACTCTCCTGGGCATATCCTGACTCATTCCATCCTGAAAGCCGCTCGGCCCTGCTGCCCGAGGTTTCACGCAAACCTTCCACGGCAACCGCTGTCCGTATGAAGGCTTCCCTGGATGCCTGGAAGCTTGCCAGTCCCTGGGCTGGGTCAAGTCCTTCCGTTGCTGTGGCGGCAAGCCGGGTTGCCTCATTGTCCAGCTCCAGTTGCAGGGCAGCCAGCTCGGCCTGGTCTGCGGCGGTCTCGGCTAGATGCAGCAAGCGCAGGTAATCGGAGCCCTTGGATGCAAGTACTGCTTCCCCAAGAGGTGTGGAATACTCATCCAGCTCCTGGGGGCTGTACAGGGCCCAGAGTGCCAGTACGGGTAACCCACGGCTTATCCATTCACTGGTCTGGGTGAAAGACTCCCGGGCCAGCTGCCAGTCTTCCGCAGCAAAGGCCTGGGTCGCTGTTTCAAGGGTTTCAGTTACGGTGGATTCCAGCAGGTTCTGCACTGATCCCATGGCTATGGTCCATTGGGCATCGAGGGTGCCGGCCACACCTTCAAGTTCCGGTTCGGTACGGCGACCCAGGATCAGGCGGTACGCAAAGGGGAGGTATGAACTGTCGGTAAGATTGGGGTCTTCAGCCGCCAGTGCGGCAAAGGCTGCTTCAAGAGTCCGGCCAGCACTTACAATGAGGTGCCGCTGGTCAGCCATGGCCAGGGCTGCAGCCTCGGCGGTGGACTTGGCTGGTACGAAGGCAAGAGTATCCATGGCTGCTATGGCTGTGCCCAGGTCTGCGAAGGCTGTTTCCATGTTCGGCCCAAGATTTTCAAGCAGGGCTATGGCATCCATGACAGCTTGTTCCTGGTCAAAAATCCTGCGGACGAAAGCAGGATCATATCCCTCGTCTATGAATTCCGGCCTGTACAGTTCAAAGCCACTTTGATAGATCCGGGCAGCCTCGGCAAAACGCCGGGAATCAATCAGGAACCTGCCTTCTTCCATTATTTCTTCGAACTTGGCGCGGTTGTAGGTGAACAGCGCAAGGTCCTTGGTGCGGGATATGAAGTCGCGGACAGCCGGGCTTGGATTCTTCTCGAAATTCTCGAGTTCCCGGATCATGGCTATCTTCTTTTCTTCGTTGGTCGGTTCGTTAACCATGGTTTCAAGCAAGGCCAGGGCTTTCTCGTTGTAGGCGGTCCTGATACGGGTAATCTTGCGGAGTTTGGCCTGGGCCTGGTCAAAGCGGTCGGGGTACTGTTTGATGAATTCACTCAGGTAAAGGATGGCCTCGTCGTATTTCTGCTCCTCAATGAGCCTGTCGGCCTGGACAAGGGGATCTTCCCTGCCGCCCATGGCCCAGGAGCTTGTTGCTCCGATGAGGATGATGAAGCTGACGAGCGCCAGAATGCGCATGGCCCGCTGGCCAGGAGGGCTATTCATAACTGCAGTGCCGCCGGCTCTCCTTCAGGATGAGGATACACTACCCTACGATCATTGTCGGCGGCTCCGGGCATAAGCTGAGCCCCGGAGTGCATGTTTGACCGACATTCAAGGGGTCGGATAGAAATTATCTCTGCCCTACAGTATATTGCATATCAGATGAAACGCGTCACAGGCATCCTCGTTTGTATAACACTCATGGCTTGGGTGCCTTTACAGGCCCAGGAGCAGTTTTTCCCCAGTGCCTACGAGCTTATGTACAGTATTTTCTCCCTTGATGCGGAGCCCGATCCCAATGAGGGGCTCACGGTTTTCCTGTCCACACTCATACCTATGGGTGGCAGTGCAGAAAGCATGGGAATGGCCTACACCGCGGTTGCAGCGGATGCATCCTTCCTTGAACTCAATCCGGCAGCCAGTTCGGTCCAGGAACGCACCCAGTTTGCCCTTTTTCACAACAACTGGATACAGGACACCCGAATAGAGGGTATCGTTTATACCATGCGTCTGGGACAAGTGGGTTTTGGTCTGGGTGGCAAATGGCTGTATCTACCCTTCACGGAGCGTGACGATTTTGGTGCCCGGGTAGCCACTGGCTATTATTCCGAGCTGATTGGTACTGGCAACATGTCCATCCATCTCTTCCCGGGGTATTATTTTTATGGTTTTGCCGTTGGGGGCAATGTCAAGTTTGCCTACCGATCCATGCCGGACTTTACCGATGACGCAGGGACTATCATCCCCGGTTCGGGTCTTTCCCAATCTGCATTTGCCACCCTGGTGGACATAGGCCTGCTGACCAAGTTCAACCTCCTTAAAATCTATTCTTCCCGGGACAAGAACTTTTCTGTCGGCCTTGCGCTCAAGAACATCGGACCGCCGTCGAAAGACGAGCCTATGCCCACCCTGGCGACCGCCGGTGTGGCCTACAATTTCCTGCGCCCCATCCAGGTTTCCGCAGACATAAGCAAACCCCTCAACCTGATGGCCCTGGATGATAGCGAGAAGATGTTCTGGAGTGTTGGTTATTCCATGACAATTACCGATTTCTGGAGCCTGAAGGCCGGGTTCATGCTCAAGGGAGGGAATCCACGGCTAAGTGCCGGTGCTTCCATAGACTTCTTTCCCCTTACCCTCGATGTCAATTATACGTTAGACTTGACCACACAGTTCACTCCCCTGAACCGGATGAGCATCTCTGCACGATTTGACATGGGCGATATGGGCCGGGCAGAGCGGGCGCGTGAAGTTGACGATCTGTACATCATGGGTCTTGATGCCTATGCCAGCGGTGACCTTGAAACAGCGGTACGCCTCTGGACCAGGGCTCTGGAACTGAACCCACGCTTTGACCCTGTGCGGGAAAGCCTGGATACTGCTACAGCGGCCATCGAATTGCAGCAACGCATGCTCGAGTTGCAGAGACTTGAATGACACGACCCCCTGTGGGGTCTGGAATGGCCCCCTGCGGGGTCTGGATAACCCGGATGGCCGGGTCTTATACACCCTTTTTATGGAGACTTTGCGATGTTTCTTGTTACCCTGCTGAGATTTGGCGGAGCTGCCGCTTCCATCTACATGCTTCTCTGCATAGTCCGCATCTTCATGACCTGGCTGCCCGACATGATTCCTGGTGTGGCCGGCAACTTTGTCGTAAAGGCCACCGAGCCGTATCTGGGCTTCTTCAGGCGCTTCAGTTTCCTGGTCATCGGCAACATGGATCTCTCGCCCATCGCCGCTCTGGCGGTATTGTCCGGCTTCTCCCGGGCATTGACCATAGCTTCCCAAAGTGCTTTGACCATTGGCACCTTGCTGGCTCTGTTCCTGGATGTGATATGGGGACCTGTAGGGTTCCTGATCGGCTTCTTTGCCCTGGCAATTGCGGCACGCATTGTAGCCTATCTGGCCCACCTGAACAGTCTGCATCCGGTGTGGCGTACCGTAGACGCCATGATAAATCCAGTGCTCTTCAAACTGAAGCGCCTGGTGTACCGTGACCGTATCGTGAACTACATGCAGGGTCTTGTTACAGGTTTGGTCATGCTCGTAGTCCTGCGTTTCGGCCTTGGCTTCGTGGTTGTATCCATTTCGCGCTTTCTGCGCACGTTCTGATGTTCCGGTTGACGGAAAAGGCGGTTTGATTCATGTTGACTTCAAAGCAGAGGGCCCATCTGGCTGGCCTGGCTACCAAGCTTGCTCCGGTAGTGTATCTGGGTAAGGCCGGTGCTGGTGCCGGTGTGTCCGAGGCCCTTGAGCGGGCTCTGGCCGACCACGAATTGGTCAAATTGCGCTTTGTGGATTTCAAGGGAGAGCGCAATGAGTTGGCCAGGCAACTGGCCACCCAGTCCGGGGCGGAATTGATCAGGGTAATCGGCAATGTGGGGGTATTCTTCCGCCAGCAACCGGATCCCAGCAAGCGTAAAATCGAAATCTGAGGATATCAACCGGGGGCTTCACCTCCCGGTCCGGGATCCATCAGTTCGGCTGGTGCCCTCCAGCCCGTTGATCGGGGTCAGCTTGCCGATCGCGGTCCAATTTGTTTAACGTGGTTCCGCCTGCTGGTTTACCGGGCTTCAAGCGCTGTCATTGCCAGCAGGCAAGCACCGGCAAGGCCGGGGTTGGGCAGGATGGGAGTTCTGATCAGCTGTGCCCAACCCTGTGCGCCTGCCGGTCTCGCCAGGTAGCCGGCACAGTGCCCTTCGGCATAGGCGCGCACCCTGTCGATCATTCCGGGAACGGCCATTACGCCTCCACCAAGGATCACTGCCTGTGGCGACAGGATCATGGCCATGGAGACTATGCCTTGGGCCAGGTACCAGGCCTCGAGATCCCAGGCCGGATGATCTGGTGGCAGTTTTTCTCCCCGTACACCCCAGCGTTCTTCTACTGCCGGGCCGGCGGCCATACCTTCGAGGCAGTCGCCATGGTAAGGGCAACAGCCCGGAAAATCGTCGCCCCTGCGGTGGATGACCCGTAAATGACCCATCTCCGGATGCATGAGGCCATGCAGAAGTTTGCCGTTCACCAAGGCTCCACCGCCTATTCCTGTACCTATCGTCAGGTACAGTACTGGATCAAGACCCAGTCCTGCACCCATGGCGGCTTCTGCAAGGGCGGCGGCATTGACGTCGGTGTCAAAGCCGACCGGTACTTCAAGTCTCCTGCCCAGGATGCCCGCTATGTCGGTGTTTTTCCAGCCTGGTTTCGGTGTGGAGGTAATGTAGCCCCAGGTCTTTGATGCGGGGTCGGGATCAATGGGACCAAAACTGCCGATGCCCAGACTTTCTGGCCCAAGGCCATCGGCGGCACAGGCTTCAAAAAAGGCGGCAGTCCCATCGAGGGTTTCCGACGGGCTGATTGTCGGGATGCGTACCGAGCGCAAAGGTTCTGCAAACAATCCTGGGTCGGACAAGTACCGCGCAGAAGACGAACCCTTGCTTCCGGGAACCTCGGTCAGATCGGGCATCCTGAAAATGGCAGCCACAAACTTGGTGCCCCCTGCCTCAACTGCCCCGAAAATCCTGCTCATCTCTTCTGCTCGAAGTGGGAGAATTCCATACTGAAACTGGCGCGGCCTTGACTTACCGAGCGGAGGCTGGTGGAGAAGCCGAACATTACAGCCAGGGGAGCCTGGGAATGGATCACTTCGAGGGCAGCCCTGGAGTCGGACCCATGGATGATGCCACCACGCTGGGACAGCAGGCTCATCACTTCTCCCATGTAATCCTTGGGGGTGGTTATGTCAACCTTCATCACGGGCTCAAGCAGGACAGGGGACGCCTTGCGGCAGGCTTCATCGAAGCCCATGGAAGCGCAGGCTTCGTAGGCAAAGGGCGTGCCGCTCAGTTCGTCGTAGTCTATGCCGACAAGGCTGACTCCTATGTCGACACAGGGATAGCCAAGGACTATGCCACCTGCAAAGGCGTTGTTGATGGCCCGCTCCACAGCATCGTAGATCTCGTCGGGTACCTTGTGGTTGCGTATGGCCTTTTCGTAACGGTTGCCTGATCCGCGCTCGAGGGGTTCCACTAGGAGCCTGACACCGGCGGCCACATCCTTGCCGGCAAGGGTGCGGGCATATTTCTGCTCATGCTCCACCTTTGCAATGATGGACTCACGGTATGAAACCTGTGGATTGCCAACCTTGGCGCTGACCTTGAAGTCTTTGAGTATCCTGGTCACCAGTACATCCAGGTGCAGCTCACCCATGCCCCGTATTATCAGCTGGCCTGTATCGTCATTTTCACCGGTCTGGAAGGTCGGGTCCTCCTTGGACAGGATTTCCAGGGTTTCCTTGAGTTTTTCCCTGTCCGACATGGTTTTGGGTTCGATGGCTACCGAGATTACCGGCTCCGGGAAGTGCATACGCTCAAGCAGGATAGGCCAGCCTTCGGTGCCTACGGTGTCGCCGGTCTGGGCCAGCTTCATGCCTACGAAAACCGCGATGTCGCCGGCGGCCAGTTCGTCCATGGGCTCGCTCTTGTTGGAATGCATACGCAGGATGCGGGTTACCCGCTCCCGTTTCTTTTTGCCGATGTTGTACACCATGCCGGCCGTCTTGATGGCACCCGAGTACATGCGTACATAGCACAGGGGGCCTGCCTCGCGGTCGTACTGCACCTTGAAAACAAGACCGGCAGGATAACCCTCCGGATCGCAGGGTACTTCGAAATTTTCTTCTTTCTTCACATTGAAGGCATGGATCGGCGGGACATCCCTGGGAGCGGGAAGGAAATCCACTATGGCGTCCAGCACGAACTGCACACCTATGTTCCTTCTTGAGGCTCCGCATAAGACAGGAACTATCTGGCGGCCTATCGTCTGCTCCCGGATGGCCTTGCGCAGCAGGTCCACTGATATTTCTTCCCCTGCAAGATACAGATCTGTGATTGCTTCTGAGTGTTCAGACAAGGCATCCACAAGCTTGTCCCGCCAGCGTGCAGCCTCTTCGGCGCGCTCTGCAGCTATGGGGCTCCGACTCATATTCTGGCCGCCCTCAAGGTGATCCCAGCGGACTTCCTCCATGGTCACCAGATCGATGATGCCTTCGAAGTTACCTTCCCTGCCGATCGGAAGCTGGATCGGCAGGGGATTTGCCAGCAGCTTTTCATGTATCTCGCCGACCACCGAGTGGAAATCGGCACCCAGGCGATCCATCTTGTTGACGTAGGCTACCCGTGGCACATGGTAGCGGTCTGCCTGGTGCCAGACAGTCTCACTCTGGGGTTCCACTCCCCCTACGGCGCAGAATACCGCTATGGCGCCGTCCAGGACGCGCAGGGAGCGTTCCACTTCCGCGGTGAAGTCCACGTGGCCGGGGGTGTCTATCACATTGATCTGGTAATTACGCCAGAAGGTGGTGGTGGCAGCACTCTGGATGGTGATGCCCCGTTCCTGTTCCTGCTCCATCCAATCCATGACGGCTTCACCATCGTCGACCTCGCCGATTTTATAGGTCTTTCCCGAGTAGTAGAGTATGCGCTCTGTCGTTGTTGTCTTGCCGGCATCGATGTGCGCCATGATGCCGATGTTCCGGGTTTTTTCGAGGTTCATGCTGTCACTCCGGGGCCACTATAGACGGAAGACCGCTGGTTTTGCAAGATAAAGGCAAGAAATGCGAAGACCGGCAGGGTGATGAGGATACTTTTCAAGACTGCCTATCTGAAGTTTCTTATATCGTTCGAAAAAAAAGATTCGCATGTGCGTCTGCGGTCGAGGAGTCGAACAGAGGTAGATCAGGGAGCCTGGCTATCCCTGAAAAATGTTCATGGTTGTTCCGGTCCGGGCAGTTCCGTCTCTGCCAAGCCGGTTATTTCGCAGACCTCTACAGGAGACATTCCTTTGGCAAGCATCCTGGCGGCCAGCATCTTTACCGCATCCTTTAGACCTTCCTGTCGGCCTTCCTGTCGGCCTTCCTGTCGGCCTTGTTGTCGGCCTTCCTGCCGGCCTTCCTGCCGCCCTTCTTCCAGACCCTCTTCCCTGGCTTTCTCTTTGTCAATCTGAGCTTCTTTTGCGTAGGTATTCTGGCACCATTCAAATTCCATTCGCTTCTCGTACCAGTATTGTTCAAGGTCTTCCTGGGTGAAGGTGGTCATGATATTCAAGGCCTCCTTGATTGTAGGCGTGTCCAAAGCTGGTGGCAGATGCTCAAGTTCAAGTTCGGAACCATGGTGCAGGAAATACATCCAGACATCCGCCCCTGTTTCAAGTATAGCCAGGTTCTCATGCATTCTCAAGCGTTCCCAGGCAGGGATGTTAAGAAATGATATAGTCAGGTCGTCATTCAATGGAGTGCCGGTCTTCTCATCCATGAGGCTGAAAACACGCAACGCAGGATCACTGGCAGAAACCTGCTCAGGAGCAAGAAGCCAGATGCTTACTACCGGCCTGTGCAGAAGATAATCCTTGCCAAGCTTGACTTGTCTGGCATACGTCCTTGCCCAGTTGTCCAGGGCACGCCTGCCCAGATTGGCCATCACACGACGCTGGATCTCTACCTGTATTTGTCGACCTGACTGATCCTCTGCCAGCAGATCGAGGATGATGTCCTTTTCAGGTGAGTAACTGCGTCTTTCCAGTGGGTTGAGTATGGTAATGTTCCGAACCGTTTGACGGTTACAGGCAATGAGCAAGCTGTTCACCAGATCCAGCGTGATTTCCGGATGGTCAGGATCTGCGAATATACTTTTGAATACGATGTCCACCTTCGGGTCGATATGCAGTTTCATGAGTGCCTCCATTGATTCCAACGAGGCTTGGATCAGTCCCGCATGCGCTTTTCGTGGTAAAAAATGACTTCGGGCAGGAGGGAAGGGCCAAGGGGAAAAGGAGTTGGTAAAGCTGACCAGCAAGGGTATATACACCGGACCCTGCTTGCCGGTAAAATGATCTTCCGGCGTTTATGGATCGACGCGTAGTTGTACGCTGTCGGAACGCCGCCCGCCCGTGGCCAAGCGCTGCCGGCCTGGTTGCCCGGACCTGGTTCCGGCCGACCCCATCGAGAGGACAGTACCATGACATATACCAATGCCGAACTCCTTGCCCCCGCCGGCACTCCTGAATCCCTTGACGCCGCTATGGGCGAGGGAGCCGATGCCGTCTACCTGGGCCTTAAAACCTTCAATGCCAGGATGCGCACGGGCAATTTCTCGTACAACCAGTTCGAGGCCGCCGTGGAATCGGTGCACAAGATGGGCAAGCGCCTGTATGTGACGGTGAATACCGTTTTCGAGCAACGCGAGGCCGACCGGATGTACCAGTTCCTTCAATACATAGAAAAGGTCGGACCGGACGGCATCATCGTGCAGGATTTCGGGGTCCTGAAGATGGCCAACGATCATTTTCCCGGCCTGCGTATCCACGCATCCACCCAGATGAATGTCGGCACCGCAGCAGGAGCCAACTTCCTGTCACGATTCGGCCTCAAACGCATAGTCCTTCCCAGGGAGTTGTCGATAGATGAGATCCGCGATGTACGGGCCAACACCAACATGGAACTTCAGACCTTCGTCCATGGGGCGTTGTGCGTAAGCGCTTCCGGAGTCTGTCTGTTCTCAAGCTATCTGGGTGGACGCTCTGCCAACCGGGGTGCCTGCACCCAGGCTTGCCGGCGCCTGTACAAGGAAGAGAGTCGCGATGGCTACTTCTTCAGTCCTGATGATATGCAACTGGTTGAAAAGCTTCCCGAACTTGTGGAAGCCGGGGTGTGCAGCTTCAAGATAGAAGGCCGCATGAAGAGTTCCGAGTATGTGGGCACCGTAGTGTCTGCCTACCGCTACATGCTTGATAATTGGCGCTTTGACCGTGAACGGGCATCGGCCAAAGCCGCGGCCATACTCCAGGGCGATTTTGCCCGGCGCAAGACCACCTTCTGGTTCGAAGGTGTCGTTGATCCGGACTACATCCGCCCCGAACAGGCCGGCGGCACCGGCATAGCCCTCGGCAAGGTAAAGGTCGTACGGGTCTTTGAAGACAAGCGCTGGATGCTGGTGAAGAGCTTCGAAGGCATAGCGGAGGGCGATTCAATCCGCATACATAGCCACGACGATTCAGGCCGACTGACCGCCAGGGTCAAGGGTGTCATGACCAAGGTCGAAGGCCTGTACATACAGGTCGATGCCGAATTCGGCCCGGAAGACGAGATCTACCTGGTACAGACCAAGTCCATGTCGCGGCGCTACAAACCGGTTCTGCCATCTTCGCTGGCCAAGTACCACAAGTATCCCAGTTACGACAACGCACCTCGTCCGGAGTTCCCCGTAATCCCCCGGGATCGCCTGGCTGTACTACCGGACGGGTTGTACGCCATGGTCAGCCGGGTGCAGGATCTGCACACCATCCAGGCTGACCGACCCCAGAAGGCCATGCTGCGGCTGGACCGCAAGAACGCCGAACTCCTGCGGCGGCATGAACACGAGACCCCCTTCAAGCGGGATACCCTTATCATGTGGCTGGAACCCTTCTTCCCCCAGGGCGACGCCGCCTGGCTGGCGGAGGAACTGGACTACTGGATGGAGAAGGGGCAGAAGATCTTCGTGGCCAACAACCTCGGACATATGGCCATGCTCAAGAGCAAAGGCGCAACCATCATCGCTGGCCCCTGGCTGTATGCCTTCAATGCCTGGTCTGCCGCTTTCCTTCTGGGCAATGGCGCAGATTTCCTGGTACCGCCTCTGGAAATTGCCAAACAGAGTTTTGGTCGCATGACCGAGTATGTGCCCAACAAGTGCATCATGCCGGTCGTGTTTGCCTATCCCCAGCTGTTCACCATCCGAGGAGACCTCGGCAAACGCTATGACTTCAGGTATTTCAAGGACCGTGATGGTGATGATTACGAACTGGTAAGCTCTCCCGATACCTCGGTGGTCATTCCCGCCAAGCCCTTCTCCCTGGTAGACCGCATACCCTACCTGCAGAAAGATGGTGTTACCAAATTCATCGTTGATTTCAGTTTCATGGACCTGAAGAAGCAGATATACAAGCGTGTCATGGCGGCTGCCAGGGACGGTGTGGTGTTGCCCGACACTGGCCGCTTCAACTGGAAAGACGGCTTCTGGAATCCCGAAGAGACCGCTACACCGCGCAACGCCGATGCCGGTGACAGGACAGCAGTTGTCAGTGGCCCCGGAAAACGCACTGCAGGCCGTCCGGCAGGATCAGGCCGCCCGGCGGGTCGTTCCACAGAACGTACAGAAGGACGGCTTGAAGGAAGAGCCCGCAGGGGTGCTGGCCGGAGCGAAGGACAGGGCCGGATGGCAACCAGACCCGTTTCCGGCAAGTCTGACGCAGTCAGGTCATCCGCGGCTAGACCCTCCTCCGACAAGGTATCGTCCGGTACGTCAGGATCCGGTAATACCGGTTTGGCCACTACCGGCAGAGGTGGGGCCAGGAACAGCAACAGGAGCGACCCCCATGGCAAGAGACCGGGTAGGTCACGGCAGTGAAAGCCCGTTGCACAAGACTGCATTGATCTGTTAGTTTCTATATATGGTAACACATGAACAAGCCGTCGCAGGGTCGGCGGCAGCCAGGAAGATGCTCGGCATTTCCCGGTTCACCAAAGATGCAGCCTTGGCTCTCATAGCCACTCGACTGCAGGAAAATTCAGCCGCCGTCTTCGCCGCCAACGAAGCAGACCTTTCAGCCGCCCGCGCGGCGGGCCTGGCTGGTCCAGCCCTTGCGCGCCTGGCATATGGCCAGAAAAAACTTGACGAGTCCCTGGCCATGCTCGAGGCCCTGGCCGGCCTGCCCGACCCCGTCGGCCGGGTTCTGGAGGCCCGCCGCCTGGACGACGGCCTGATACTCCGCCGCGTTTCCTGCCCCATCGGCCTTATAGCCCTCATCTTTGAAAGCCGCCCGGATGCCCTGGTGCAGATGGCCGCCCTGGCCGCCAAAAGCGGCAACGCCATAATCGTCAAGGGCGGCAGGGAAGCCGAGCGCAGCAACCGCATCCTGGCAGAAACCGTGGCAGCCGCCGGGGTGGAAGCGGGCCTGCCTCCAGGCTGGCTTGGCCACATCGAGACCCGTGATGAAGTAGCCCAGCTCCTGACCCTGGACGAGTATGTAGACCTTGTGATTCCCCGGGGATCCAAAGAGTTCGTCAGGCATATCATGGATACCAGCCGAATACCCGTGCTCGGCCACGCAGACGGCGTCTGCCACGTCTATGTACACCCTGATGCCGATCCGGAGATGGCAGTGCGCATCACCGTTGACAGCAAGACCCAGTACCCCGTGGCCTGCAACGCCGCCGAGATACTCCTGGTCGATGCAGCCTGTGCCGACACCGTCCTGCCACTGCTGATCACCGGACTCGAGAGGGCAGGCGTCGCCCTGGAACTGTGCCCCAGAGCCTGGGCTATCGCAGCTTCCATTCCTGTCATTTCAGTTCATGCCGGTACACCAGTTGCAGCCGGTGATCCGGAACCCCACCCGGAACACGTCCACACCGCCATCACAACCCGTACCCTCAAGGACGACGATGAATGGTCTGTGGAATACCTGGACCTGCGCATGGCCATACGTATTGTTGACTCCCTGGATGAAGCCATAGCCCACATCAACCAGTATGGCAGCGGTCACACCGACGTCATAGTAACCCGTGACACCACAGCAGCCGCCCGGTTCATGGAAGAAGTGGATTCGTCGTCGGTCTACCACAATGCCAGCACACGCTTTGCCGACGGCTACCGTTACGGCCTGGGTGCCGAAGTCGGTATCTCGACAGGCAAGATACATGCCCGGGGCCCCATGGGCCTGGAAGGATTGATGACCTACAAGTGGCTACTGTCCGGGCAGGGCCAGACAGTAGCCGACTATGCATCCGGAAAGAAGAGCTTCCAGCATATCGATCTTGATCCTGGCCACGATATCCCCAGCGGAGACACGGAATGACATCACAAGACACCACCTCCACAGGTGCTACTGCTGAAACAGAAAGTGCCGCCACCGAAGCCAGGGCGGCCGTGATCATGGCCAAGCGCATCGTCGTCAAGATAGGCACCAACACCATTACCATACAGAAAAATGCCCCGGTGCGCATATCCGATGGTCCCGATACCGGCAGCAACGGCATCGACAGCGAATACCTGCATCGCATTGCCGCCGAAATTGCCGATCTGATGCGCGCCGGACGCCAGGTTATCCTGGTAACCTCCGGAGCAGTCGGCATGGGCGCAAGAGAACTCGGCCTGGCCCGCAAGCCAAAGGACACAAAAAGCAAACAAGCCTGCGCCGCTATAGGTCAGCCCTTGCTGATGGACGAATACCGCAAAGCCTTCAACGTCTTCGGGCTCACCGTCGGCCAACTCCTGGTTACCCGCGATGCCTGGGATAAACGCTCGGCTTACCTGAACCTGCGGTCCACCGTGGAATCCCTGCTGGAGCACCGCATAGTACCGGTTTTCAACGAAAACGATTCAGTCTCCACCGCAGAAATAGCCTTCGGTGACAACGACCAGCTATCCGCTTATGTAGCCAGCAAAGTAGACGCCGAACTCCTGGTCATACTGTCCGACGTCGATGCCCTGTATGATGCCGACCCGCGGACCGTCCCCGGTGCCAAGGCCATTCCCTATGTCAAGGAGCTTACCCCGGAAATAATGGATTCTGCAGGCGGGAAAGGCACCGAATTCTCCACCGGTGGCATGAAGACCAAGCTCATCGCCGTCGGCATAGCCAGGGATGCAGGCTGTCGAGTCGTCATTGCCCATGGCAGGCAGCCTGCAGCCATCACCAGGATACTGTCCGGACAGATAGTTGGAACCCTTTTCGATGCCGCCTCCGGCCTGACCAACCGACGACGCTGGATAAAGAACACCAGGGCACAAGGCACCATCCATGTCGACGAAGGTGCCCTTGTTGCCATCCAGGCCAACAATTCGCTCCTGCCCCGGGGCGTGACGGGCATAGAAGGCCGCTTTGACAGAGGAACTGTCGTCATGATAAATGATGCAGCCAAAGCCATAACCACCTTGTCATCAGTAGAAATAGAAGAGATCCGTGGCAAGAAATCCGACCAGCCCGGTGGACGCTCCTCAGGCGGCGGCATTAAAGTGGTTGCCAGACCGGAAGACATCGTCTTCCTCAACGAGTGACGGAAGACGGCTTCCAGTATCATGGTCAACTGCAACTACCGCCAAGCACCAAGCCGTGCTACACTCCAGCCATGGCGGGCGCGGTAGCATGTTTCGGCTGCACCACGCTCCAGAATCATTAAAACGGGCGCTCACGTACGGGGATTCGCAGACCCACCACATCCTCCTGAAATAAATTCGTCCCCGAGCCCTAGCCAAGACGACCACTCGACACCAAAACCAGGCCCAGTCGCATGCACCAAGGATCGGCGGCACGTAATCATCCATGAAACCGTCCCCAGCAGGAGACCCGATCATGGCCATTACGATTACCATCCTGGAGACCCTTGAAGGGTATTATTCCGTACAATTTCCTTTTGATACCCCTGTTTTTGATATCCTCCGAGCTATCCCAGGCAGCCGGCATGACGGGCAAACACGACTATGGACCATTCCACAGACCAGACCAACCATCAATACCCTGCTATTTGCACTTTGGAAGACAGGGCGTTTCAATATATCCGAAGGCGAACCGGACAAGAACAGTTCGCTGGACAGTCCCTCTGCAGTAACCCGAATACCACCGCAGCGCATAATTCCCGATCGGATCCCAGCGTTGCCCGTACCGCCAGACACCCTGGATGCGCTCTTCAAATCCGAAGCCCGAAACCAGTTGGTCGGCACAAAAGCCAAGGACCCCCAGCTTGTATCTGCCTGCAGGGATGCCCTCCGCACCCTGCATTACAGCCCCCGGACCGAAGAATCCTACCTGCACTGGATCCGCCTGTACCTGGCAAGCAGCGGCAAGCATCAATCCGGCCATTCCGTGGAACCAAAGATAAATGCCTTCCTGACCAACCTGGCTCTCAAGGAGAACATCAGTTCCTCTACCCAGAACCAGGCGCTTGCCGCCCTCCTGTTCATGTACCGCCGTGTCCTGGGCCTGGATCCCGGCCAGCTCGGGGAAATCATCAGGGCCAAGAAGCCAATCCATCTGCCGGTGGTCATGACCCGCGCAGAAGTCAAGACCGTCCTTTCCCTCATGACTGGTGACACCAAGCTGATGGCCGCCATCATGTACGGCGGCGGCCTCCGGCTCAATGAATGCGTTACCATGCGCGTCCAGGACCTGGATTTCGAATCCCGCAGCATCGCCGTAAAATGCGGCAAAGGCGCAAAAGACCGGGTCACCATGCTTCCCGGAACCCTGGTCGCCCCCTTGCAGGAACACCTGGCCCTCGTAAAAGCACTGCATGAAAAAGACCTCGCCGAAGGCTGGGGCCACGTATTGCTACCGAATTCCATCGCCAAGAAGTACACCAACGCCGCCACCGACTGGCGCTGGCAGTGGCTCTTTCCCCAGCGCCGCCGCTGGCGCAACAGCCAGAACGGCCTGGAAGGCCGCCACCATGTGGACGAAACCATAGTCCAGCGCGCCGTAAAGGAGGCTGTCTTGCTGGCTGGCATCACCAAACGTGCCAGTTGCCACACCTTTCGCCACTCCTTTGCTACCCATCTCCTGGAAGGTGGCTACGACATCCGTACCGTCCAGGAACTCCTGGGCCACAGCGACGTCCGCACCACCCAGATCTACACTCACGTCCTGAACAAAGGCCCCGGCGGCGTCCGCAGCCCCTTCGACGTTCTATAGTTTTCATTCTGGGCGCATCGCGGCCTAAAGGCTGCGACCGTGCTCTCGCTCATATCTCCGCCCCGCCAAGCCGGAAATGACAGAGGGTTCCAAGGAAGCCTCCGCATGCCTTGACCAAGCGAGGCAGAGGATATCCGCTCGATCACTCGCGCTACCCATCGGTTGCTGCCACACCGAAGCCCGGATTCAGTCCATGATGCCTGCCAGAGGATTCCGGATAGCCTGGATCTGATGAGCAGCAACATGAAGGTAAACTTCAGTAGCCTGTATGTTCCGATGCCCCAGCAGAACCTGTATGGTCCTCAGATCTGTCTTGTCCTCCAGTAGGTGGGTGGCAAAACAATGGCGCAAAGTATGAGGTGAGACTCTTTTCCCGATACTGGACAATTTTGAGTACACACAAACCATATGCTGAATGGCACTCCCATGCATTTTGCATCCCTTGATCTTCCCCTCGAACAGCCATGCAGAAGAATCTGACCCGCATTCGACTGAATAACTTCTCAGGATACTCAGAAGTTGAGGACATAGCTGAACCTGTCGGTCTTTGCCACCCTTGCCTTGGCGAACATGTACCAACATTCTGGTCATGTCTATGTCATTCATTCTGAGATTCAGCAACTCTCCCAACCTGAGACCAGTACTATATAAGGTGGCCAGGATCGCATGATGCCTCAGATTTACTGATGAACTGGATAGGAGCCTTGAAACTTCCTGTCGCGTAAGGATAGAAGGCAGGCGACGCTTTTTCCTTTGAAAGTGAAAGCTTGAAACAGACCACTTAACATTACGGATATGCCGTAGATAGAACCTTACAGCACAAGTCATCTGATTGAAACGGCACCATGAAATCTGGTGGTCATTCACCAGGTGGTACTGCCACTTCTGGATGTCAGCTGGCCTGACAAGAAAGACAGGTTTATCCAATTGTCGCAGCCAGTTTCCAACTGCCGATGTATACACCTGAATAGTCCGCGGGGAATAATTCCTGATTACCATAATCCTACGTAAGCGCTCAATTTCATGTTCCATAGGTACCTCCGACTACTCAGTGTCAGAGCACCCAGCACGCTAAAACAAGAAGAAGCTTGATTTTATGCTTATCCGTCTAATCTTCAGTCCTGAAAGTGCCTAGTTAAAGCAAATTCATGGTATAGTGTTAATTGGTACTGCCTTTCAGGCCAGATTAGCTGATAATGTAATGTATAAAAGCGCTATTCAAAAACTGGCAAGGGATGAGTCCAATTATTGTTGGGCAGACGCGCTATCGCGCGCCAAAGCAAGAGGAAATATAGATGAGGATTTACAAATAATGCAACTAAATAACAGTTGCATTATTTGAATAGTTGTAGTACTATTTTATATGAGCAAAGAAGAGAAGCTAATTAATCGGCTTTTGTCAAAGCCTAAAGACTTTACTTATAATGAATTAAGAAGGTTATTGGCCTTTCTAGGATATATTGAAAATAATAGTGGGAAAACTTCGGGTTCAAGAGTTTCATTTTATAATTCTAAAACAAATCATATTATAAGATTGCATAAACCACATCCTGGTAATGAATTAAAACAATACCAGATAGAACAGTTGATTGAGGAATTAGATTTTGGGAGGAATAAATGAAAGATTTGCTTATATATAGGGATTATATTGGTTCTGTACATTTCAATTCTGAGGATGAAGTATTTTTTGGAAAAATCGAAGGCATAGACGATTTGGTATCCTTTGAAGGTTCGAGTGTTACTGAGTTAAAGAAAAGTTTTGAAGAAGCTGTAGAGGACTATATTGAGATTTGTACAATTAATAATAAGAAAAATGAAAAATCATATAAAGGAAGTTTTAATGTAAGAATTCCATCAGAGATTCATAAAAAAGCAAAGAGATTGGCAGTAATTAAGGGGATTTCATTAAATCAATTTATTCAACATGCTGTCGAAGAAGAAGTAAGAAGAGAAAGTAAAAAAATATAGCAAGTGCCCAACAACTGCTTCAACCTGACAGCGCTACTGTCACGGTTTGTGCTGCTCGCTATCGCTCACGGGCGCACAAACCGCGCCAGTTTCACGCGCTGCAGGTTAAGCAAATGTTAGCCGGACCCTGGTACAGTAAAGGATCATCCTTTACACTTCTCAAGGATCATACTTTACATTCTCGAATGAGTTTCGGAACCTTTCTCAAGGGGGTTCCAGATGCCATGGAGGATGGAAAG
>JAVEXH010000363.1:0-3744 GCA_034004175.1 Spirochaetia bacterium | reverse complement strand
GAGGGAGCCAATAAGCGGATTCTGCTCAAGGCCTGCGCCCTGGTACCTTCATTCTTTTTCATTCTGTCCCGGCTGCGCAGGATGCAGCCCGGGCTTGTGCACCTGTTCTGGGGCCACTATCCCAGCATACTGGGTTTCATGATCCGTGAAACCATGCCCCAGGTTCGGCTTTCGATGTTCCTGGGTGCCCATGACCTTGCTGCCAGGCTGCATATCAGTGCCGAGGTGGCAAACCAGGCAGATTATGTGTTTACCCACGCCAAGGCAAATCTGCCATTGCTTGAAGAAATGGGAATACCCGCCGCTTCGGTTACGGTGGTACACCGGGGCGTGGATACTGTGGGCCTGGACACCATTGTCGCGTCCACCAAGCTGCACAAGGATCCAGAGCTGGTGCTGTCTGCCGGACGCTTGCAACCATACAAGGGTTTTGACGATACCCTACGCATCTTTGCCGGTTTGCGGGAAAAGGACAGGAACCTGCGGCTGGCCATCCTTGGAGACGGGCCATACAAGCCCGCGTTGATTGCCCTGGCCGAGGAGCTGAAGGTGGCTGATTCGGTGAGGTTCCTTGGTCATCTTCCTCATGCGGAAGTTATCAGGATGATGGCAGAGGCCAGCCTGTTTCTGTTCATGTCGCGGCACGACGGAGAGCGCCTGCCAAATTCGGTGAAAGAGGCCATGTTCTGTCGTTGCATCTGCATAAGCACCAATACTGTAGGGATGGAAGAGCTTGTGGAGCATGGACGGACTGGTTTCATCGTTCCGATGGGTGAGGTACAGGCAGCCATCGAGCTTGCTGGTGCGGCCCTTTCAGGGGCGTATCCGGCTATGGCAGAAGCTGCCAGGCAGGCGATCATCAGGGATTTTTCAAGGACCAGCGCCATGCAGCGGTATATGGACACCTGGACGCAGGGAGCAGGCAGATGACACAGAAAGCACGCCCCGCGGTATCGGTCATCACTGCACTGTACAACGCCGAAGCCTTCATTGGTGCCACCATAGAGAGCGTACTGTCCCAGGGTTTTTCGGACTGGGAAATGATCATTGTTGACGACTGTTCAACCGATGATTCAGCCGGTGTGGTTGCCGGATATGCGGCCCGGGATCCCCGCATTGTCCTGTTGAGCCTGGCAGAAAACAGCGGTGCGGCTGTGGCAAGGAACCGGGCCATAGAGCTTGCCCGGGGACGGTATCTGGCCTTCCTGGACAGCGACGACCGCTGGCACCCGGATAAGCTGCAGAAACAGCTTGCCTTCATGCAGGATAATTCCTATGCCTTTACCCATACCTGGTACGAGAGGCAGGATGAAACTGGCCGCTCCCTGGGAGGGGTGGTGCGGCCTCCTGCCGTACTTGGCTACCGGGACCTCCTGAAGACCAATTTCATTGCCTGTCTTACGGTCATCTACGATACAGATCGCCTTGGCAAGGTATTCATGCCCCTCATACGCAAGCGCCAGGATTACGGTCTGTGGCTGAAAATTCTAAAGATGGGCGAGAAGGCTCGTGTCCTGCCGGAAAATCTGGCTGTCTACCGGGTGCGCCCGGGCTCCATTTCGGGTAACAAGCTGGAGATGGTCAGGTTCAACTGGGCTTTGTATCACGGGATTGAAGGTTTTGGCCTCCTGCGCTCGGCGTATTATGTGTGCTGGAACATCTTGTACAAACTCAGAAGCAGTCTTGTGTCTGCTCAGCCCTGATTCCAACGGTGGATTATGCGGGTATTACTGACCGGTTGTGCCGGTTTCATTGGTTATCATGTGGCAGAAGCCCTGCTCAGGCGTGGAGACCAGGTTGTAGGGCTGGACTCCATCAATGATTATTACGACCCGGCCCTCAAGCATGCCCGCCTGGCGCAACTAGGCCTGAACCCCGATGAAGCACTGACCGGTACAATGTGCACTAGTGTCATCCATCCGGGTTTGGCATTCCAGCGCCAGTCTCTTGAAGACCGGTCGGGAATGGAAGGCTTGTTCTCCGGCAAAGCCTACGATCTGGTCATAAATCTGGCAGCCCAGGCAGGTGTCCGGTATTCCATAGAGAATCCCCGGGCCTATGTGGATGCCAACATAAGCGGCTTCCTGAATGTGCTGGAGGGCTGCAGGCATAACCCTCCCGGTCATCTGGTGTATGCTTCCAGCTCATCAGTGTATGGTCTGGACGGAGACAGGCCCTTCTCTGTCCACCGGGGTGCCAATCATCCGGTGAGCATGTATGCAGCTACAAAACGGGCCAATGAGCTCATGGCCCATGCCTACAGCCATCTGTATGGTTTGCCTACTACTGGTCTGAGGTTCTTTACGGTTTACGGGCCCTGGGGAAGGCCGGATATGGCTTACTTCAAATTTGCCAGGGCCATACGCGAAGGCCAGACCATAGATGTCTACAATCAGGGTGACATGCTCAGGGATTTTACCTATATCGACGATATTGTAACCGGAATTTTGCTGGTTGCCGGGCAGGCGCCCAGGGCCGACCCAGACTGGGATAGCTGCAGTCATGACGCGGCGGGCTCATCGGCTCCATACCGCCTGTACAATCTGGGCAACAACAGGCCGGTGCGGCTAGATGCTTTCATAGCCAGCCTGGAGCGTGCCCTGGGACAGGAAGCTGTCAAGCGCTACCTTCCCATGCAGCCCGGGGATGTATATGCCACGGAAGCGGACGTAGATGACCTATCAAGGGATTTTGGCTGGCAACCGACTACCACCATAGATGATGGTCTGAAGCGTTTTGCCCGGTGGTTTGATTCCTTGTAGATAAATACTTGTCTGCTGGGCAGGTTCCGCGTTAGAATGGAGAATTGGCAGATACTGTAAGTATTCGTGCCACGATTAAAACCTTGATAAATTAAATGAGGTACGTGTGACTAAAAGAATTTTGATCATGCTTCTTCTGGTCCTGGCTACGGTAGCAGCGGTATCCGGGGAAGCTGTAGTAATTGCCTCGGTAGAGTACGAAATCACGGGAAGAACACTGCAATATTACCTGGCACAGAAGGCAAAACTGGATCAGGGCATGGTCTTTGAGGACCTTGCGGCCTTCGAGGCGTATCTAGCGCGGGTAAAGCAGCGGCTGCTGAATGAACGTGTGCTGGAAAGCGTGGAATTTGAACTGAGGTACGGCGTAGAAGTGGTAGACGGCACTCTGCCGGTCTCTGTAGTCATAAAAACCAGGGATACCTGGAATATCATTGCGTTGCCGTACTTCAAGTACGATTCCAATGACGGGCTTCTCCTGTCAGGACGTATGCGGGACTATAATTTCCTTGGCACCCTTCTGCCTCTTAAGGTAGATGTCAACCTGGAACAGGATTTGAATGGCGATATGGTTTGGGGAGGAGATTTAGACTTTTCGTATCCATTTCCAGCCTTTGGGTTGGACTGGAGTCTTGAGCTTGATGCCTCGTTTAATTTCTATGCCGAAGGTACCAACCCTGCCGTTTCCGTCAGTGCGGCATTGTCCAATTATCTGCCTGCAGGGCCGGGAATCCTGGATCTTACCTTGGGCCAATCATTCCAGTTCAATGCTCGGGATCCTGAAGATGAAGACAGTGTGTATGAGGATTCGTTCTACCTTAATACCTTTTCCTACCTTGGGTATTCAATTCCTGTGTGGACAGATGAAGAGGGTGAGAAACTGGTTGTAAGGTCGCGTATCGGTATTTCAGGAAACTGGAATTTCAATGGCCTTGATGACCAGCGCCTGAGGACCAGTCCCACTATAAGCACGGGAACCGGT
>JAVEXH010000362.1:0-3749 GCA_034004175.1 Spirochaetia bacterium | reverse complement strand
TACAAACTGCTCCAGCCTCGTGATGGTTGGCTTCTTGAGGGTACGGGAGGCGGCTTCTACAGAATCTGCAAGCATGACAACCGCGGCTTCCCTGGAGGACGGCAAGGGCCCGGGATAACAGTAGTCCTCCGAGCTTGTTTCCGGAGCATCCTTCTGGGCCTGGTTGAAGAAGTAGCTGATCAGCGAGGTGCCGTGATGCTGGGCAATGATATCCTTGACTGTATCGGGCAGCCCAAGAGCGTCGGCCCGTTCCATGCCGAATTTGACATGTCCACGCAGCACCGTGGCCGACAGCCGGGGATTTATGTCATCATGCTTGTTGTAGCCGGACTGGTTTTCTATGAAATATTCAGGCTGCTCGATCTTGCCTATGTCGTGATAATAAGCCCCCACCCTGGCAAGCAGGGCATCGGCTCCGATTTCACGGCAGGCAGACTCTGCCAGATGGGCCACGGTAACCGAATGGCTGTAGGTTCCAGGAGCCACGGACAGAAGCCTTTTGAGGGCCGGGGCATTGAGGTCCGAGAGCTCCTGCAGACGGAAAACCGTCGGAGCATTCAAGGCCGATTCCAGCACAGGCAGGAAACCCAGGGTCAGGACGCCACACATGAAGCCATTGACAGCGCTCCAGGCTCCTCCACCCAGAGCAGCCATGAAATCCTTGCCAACGAAGATGTAGACTGCAAAGATTGCCGCAAACTGGATGAGTCCCAGCTGGGCTCCTGCGCGTATCAGGTCTATACGCTTCTCGGTTCTCCGAACCAGAAGTACGGCGGCCACACCGGAAACAAAGGCATGGAAAGCGGAAAGGGCATCAAAGCCTGACACGATCAGGAAACCGATGACCAGAAGGGTCATGTAAAGAAGGGAGAAGCGCTCGCCATAGAGTATGGTTATGACCATGGCAAACAAGGCCGTCGGGAGAAAGACTGCAATGGTTACAGGAGCGCTTCCGGGTACCACGGCTACAAGCAGGGAGGAACCAACCAGGTACGTCAGGCCAAGGGCTACAACAAACATGAACGACGGTGTATCAAGATGCCGGTTCACTGCCGGTCCGGCCAGTATGAAAGCCGCACCAAGGAACAAAGCCAGGATCAGGACCACACCACTGGCAGCCGCGGCGGAATCAAAGCTGAGGCCGGATTTCCGCAGGACATCCAGCCGCTCGAACTCAGCCGGTGTCACGATGAAGCCCTTGCGGATCACCGGCTCACCCTTGGCTATGCGCCGCACGACCGGCTCCACCCGTGCCCCTGCAGCTTCCGCCCGCTTGCTGCTCTGGATTTCATCGAAAAAGGCATTTTCGACGATAAAAGCAGAGGCAAGTTCCACCGATCTGGCAACCAGGTTGGTGGACAATTTCAGGCTTTGTGCCTCTTCCTCAAGGACACGCCGTGCTGTCCGTCTGGTAACCGCACTGTCAAGGACAAGCTGTTCGTACACCAGAGGACCATTGTCCCAGCGACGGATTTCAAGCAACTCGGGATTGTAAGCCTCTAGCCCCTGGTCCGGAATGGCTATGACGCCCGCTCCAAGCACTGTGCGCAGTAACCCCTCGGCCTGGGTCAGGATGGACGAAGGCACAGGGTAATCCACCAGGCGCGCAAGTATGCCAGATGCAGCAAGATCGGGAAATTTGCTGGTAAGCCTGGCAAGCAGTTCGTCACGTGAACCATACGTGGCATACAAGTCCAGGAATCCGGCCTTGAAGGACAGGAAAGCGTCGACAGCCCGCTTGGTCAGAACCTCGTCGATGACAAAGACAGCAGGCACGAGCCGGCGTTCAGCCTCGGCCCGTACTGATGTGGCATGCTCGTCCACATAGACGATCTCTGCTTCGGCATTGATATCACGATCGGCCACCTTGCCGATCTCGAATCCGTCCAGCCCCGCATACCGCGAAAAGGAACCGAATCCTACAAAAGCAGTAGCAGACAGCGCGAAGGCAATGAATAGCACGAATATCCGGAACTTCCCGGAACCACGGCCAGCTCCCAGCAGGGAGCCAAACCGTACGGACCAGGGTCGACGCTCAGAGTTCAGACTCATAGGCTTCTATTATCTTCCTTACGAGGGGGTTGCGGACAACATCCCGCCCATCCATACGACAGGTAAAAATATCGTCCACACCGGAGAGGATTGAAAGGGCATGCAAGAGCCCTGATTCTGACTTGCGGGGCAGGTCGATCTGGGTGGTATCGCCGGTTATCACGGCTGCCGACCCTTCTCCAAGCCGGGTCAGGAACATTTTCATCTGCTCCTTGGTGGTGTTCTGGGCTTCATCCAGGATCACCACGCAATGATTGAGACTTCTTCCGCGCATGTACGCAAGGGGAGCAATCTCTATGGTATGACTGTCCTCCAACCGCCGTACCACATCGAAGGGTACGAGAGCCTCCATGGCATCATACAAGGGGCGCAGATACGGATTGATCTTCTGTGCCAGATCGCCAGGCAGGAAACCCAGGCTTTCACCTGCCTCCACGACAGGCCGGGTAAGCACCAGTTTGCGCCTGGCTTTGGTAAGAACCTCACGAAGCGCCCAGGCCACCGCCAGGTAGGTCTTGCCGGTTCCCGCAGGGCCGATGGCAAAGGTGATGTCGTGGGTAGCCAGACCGCGCAGATACAAGGCCTGGTTGGCTGTCCGTGGGTAGACCCTGCCGAAGGCTCCTGGAACCTGTATGGCCGCTTCCTTGAACATATCGGCACAGGATTGCCCACTCTTGTCCCGGTGGTTGCCCTCCGGGGTCAGACTGGCGTGAATGGCAGTGATCAGGTCAGGAGATGAGGGAACTCCCTCACCTATGGCCTCGAGCAACTGCGTGATGATGGCTTCGAAGAGGGGAGCCACGCAGGTATCTTCGCTGTCAACGATGATCTCGTTGCCCCGGACATGCAAACGGGCGCCAAGAAGGCGCTCCAGCAGGCGAAGGTTGTAATCATTGGCTCCACAGACATCGGCAAGCAGCCTTGTATCGTCAAGGGCTATTCCCACAGGTTCCGGCACATGTACCTCTGGCCTCATCCTAGCCCCGGGTTCCGAAAAAATCAAGGAATCCGGGCGCCAGCGGCGGCACAGGCCGGAACACATGAAAACCGGCTACCATTCCTCCACCTCTCCGTCAAGCTTGTAGGAACTCTTGAACTCCGGCACCGCACGCCAGGCTAGTAAAACCGAGAAGAATGGCTTGAAATAGTACTCGCTGGTCTCGCTGTCCAGCTCAGGTGCCAGGGACAGGCTGGCCGTGAGATCCCAGTCATGCAGGTCATGAACCATGCTTGCTGACAGGGATTTAAGCTTGAACAGGGATTCCCTCCGGTCTGTTTCGGAGGATTCAAAGAAATTGAAGGATCTCAGGATATCCTCAACCGGATTGACCGGTGGGAAAAGGTCCGGATCAAGGCCGAAAAGTCCGGGATAATAGCGCCACAGCGCGGCGTTCCGTGAAACGGATTCAATTTTAACATCGATGAACTCATGAACCTTGAAGGTAAACCCGAAGGTCAGATCCATGGATGAATCGGAGAAACGCACCAGACTCTGCTGCGCATCCAGGCCTAGATCGAGGGTCCAGGCCAAGCGGTTCTTCCAGATTGGAGGAGGTTTCCATGAATTCTTGTACGAAGCATGGAAGTTGGAAAGACGGAAAGTCTCATCACTGACAGCAACCCAGGCAAAGCCCGTCCCCTCATCAATGAAATCCAGCAGGGCAGCCCGTCTTGCTGCCAGTTCCACAGAGAGTCCT
>JAVEXH010000361.1:0-3777 GCA_034004175.1 Spirochaetia bacterium | reverse complement strand
CCACGGGTTCTGCCTATGGTGATGCCAAACAACCAGGCGAGACTGTCATTGGCAAAGACTATCAAGCTGTACCAGATGATCAATCGCCCACCGCTTATATCGATGGATGGCACTGCAAGCAGAGCGGTGGACATTGCACCGGGATACAATGCTATCAAGGCATTGCTGGTGGCCGTTCTGGCTGCAGCCATTATGTCATTCCTTTGTCGACTGAAAGCCAAGGGCAGACCAGACAGCATGAAACAGGCAAGGGTAGCGGCACCGGTAGGCATCAGCCAGCGGTATAGAAATGAGGATGCAGGGTTCAACAGTGAATAGGTATACACCGCAACTGGCGGAAGCAAGGCAAAGGCGAGAGCGGCAAGGATGCGCAACGGACCAGCCTGGGGCTCAAGCATACGTATGAGTTCGACAGCAGATCCTGCTACAAAGACAAGGATGATAAGTATCAACGGAAGATGGTTCATGAATGGAAAATACAAGGCAAGTACATACAGCAGAGGAACCGCGACCGCAACCAGCATGAGCCTCTTGGCTACATTTTTCACGGGGTTCCACCAAATCTGCGCTCTCTGTGGGAATAATCCGTCAAGGCATCCATCAGGTCACCCTCCGTCCAGTCAGGCCATAACTTGTCACTGAAATACAATTCCGCATACGCAGCCTGCCATAAGAGGAAATTGGATATGCGTCGTTCTCCGCCAGTACGGATCACTAGATCTGGATCAGGTATTTCAGGTGTGTCCATGCATTCACGGATCGATTTTTCGTCCAGGCATTCTTCCCTGGCCAGAAGAGTCTTCACTGCACGGATTATTTCGTCCCTGCCACCATAATTTACTGCCAGGTTTACGGTTATCCCATCAAAACCAGCGGTATCCTGTACAGCTTTCCTGATTGCCCTGGCTGCTTCGGGTGGCAAGCCGCTGATATCACCGGAATGCACAATCCGGACTTTGTTCTCACGGTAGAAATCGAATTCCGAAAGCAAGTATTTTGCAACCAGGCCCATCAGAAAACCTACTTCTTCTGCTGCACGCTTCCAGTTTTCCGTGCTGAATGTATACAAAGATAGATAACGAACGCCTGCTTTTTCTGCGGCCTTGACCATCCGTTTTGCAACTTTCAGACCTTCGCGATGACCTTCGGTTCTAGGAAGATTCCTTCTGGATGCCCAGCGTCCATTACCATCCATGATGATGGCAACATGAGAAGGTGGTTTCCCCGGCACAGGTCGGGATGGAGGGTCTTCTGGATTACCCGTCATCGTCAGACTTCCAGGATTTCCTTCTCTTTTTCTTCGAAAACCTTGTTGATCTGGGCTACATATGAATCTGTCAGTTTCTGCAACTCATCTTCGGCTTTCTTTACTGCGTCTTCAGGTGTACCGGAATCTTTGAGCTTTTTCAGATCTTCAATCCCATCACGCCGGATGTTCCGGATGGCTACCCGTGATTGCTCGGCACTGGCCTTTGCAGTCTTGACCAGTTCCTTACGGCGTTGTTCGGTAAGGGGAGGTATGGAAATCCGGATCACCTTGCCGTCATTGGAAGGATTCAAACCCAGTTCTGATTTCTGGATGGCTTTTTCTATTTCACTGATCAAAGCTCGATCCCAGGGTTGAACCACTATGAGACGGGCCTCGGGAACAGATACATTGGCAACCTGGCTGAGGGGGGATTTTTGTCCGTAATAGTCTACCCGAAGCTTGTCCAGAAGGGCAGGGGAAGCCCGGCCAGTACGGATGCCGGCGAATTCGTCTTTTAGCGCCGCGACGGACTTTTTCATCCGCTCTTCACACGCATTCTTTACGTCGTTCATGGTGCTTCCTTTCGTTTCGGATCCGCCGGCGGTCAGGTTGAGAGCAAACCACCGGCGGACAGAATCAATTCTCGCCTACGCGGAAGTATACGTAATCGACGATGGAAAGGGTAGCCCCGGCAGCTTTCGCGACCGATGTCATGACTGCTGAGACCTTCTGCTTCTCATCTTTTACGAAGCCCTGGTCAAGCAGGCAGATGTCGGCAAGCAACTTGTTCAGTTTTCCCTTGAGGATGCCTTCTATGACATTTGCCGGTTTGCCCTGCATCTTCTCGTCGCCTTCGACCTGCTTCTTGAAGATGTCTTCCTGCTCCTTGAGCCAGTCCTGTCCAACACGGGACTGATCCAGGAACATGGGATGGAAAGCTGCAATATGCAAGGCCACATCGTGGATGAAGCCAGTTACTTCAGCAGAGGCAAGGGCTTCCGGCTTGTCGGACTTGGCTTTTACGATAACGCCGATCTTGCCTTCACCGTGCATGTAACTGTGAAGCATTTCACCTGCGCCGGCTTTTACCAGGAACACCCTCTTGAGGGTGATGTTTTCCTTGATGACACTCGCCAGATCCTTGACCTTGCCCTCGAGTTCGTCGTTGGGTTTGTCATAGCCTTTTTCAAGGCAGATCGTGGCCAGCTTCTGCCCTTCTGCAATGAAATCTTCGTTTCTTGCAACGAAATCGGTTTCACAGGCAATTTCTATACCGGCAATGGCGGTTGCGGACTCGGCAATGAAGATCCGGCCCTCGTTGGTAGCCCTCCCTGCACGTTTCTCGACGCCGGCAAGTCCCCATTCCTTGAGTTTCTTCTCTGCTGCGGCAAAATCGCCCTCTGCTTCGACCAGGGCTTTTTTACAGTCCATCATGCCTGCGCCGGTCCTCTCGCGCAGGTTTTTTATGTCACTGGCTTTGATATCCATGAATTATCTCCTTGGCACTTCGTTCGGGTGCAGGACGTGCTCCCGAGAGGGGCCGGCAGCCCATGGAGATTCTCTCCTGAACCGATCCGGCCCTGATTTTCAGGTTCTGTGTGCAGGACCTTGAATCTTATTTTTCGTAGAACTTGTCTTCTTCGACAATGGGCTCTTCAACGGCAACTGCATCCAGTGCAGCAGCTGCCACAGGCGCTGTGGCTTCATAGGTAGCCACGTCTACTTCAACTTCTTCTTCTTCAACAGGAGTCTCGGCAGTTACAGCTTCTTCAGCCTGTTCTTCTTCCTGGAGGGTTTCAATGATCTTGAGGCCGGTCTCACTCTCTGCTTCGACCACAGCATTGGCTATGATCTGGGTAAACAGCGAGATGGACCGAATGGCGTCATCGTTGCCTGGAATCGGATAGTCGATACCTTCAGGATTGCAGTTGGTATCTACCACAGCGACGATGGGAATACCAAGACGCCTTGCTTCTGCTACGGCGATGGCTTCCTTGCGGGTGTCGATGATGAAAATGATGCCGGGCAGTTTGGTCATGCCCTTGATGCCGCACAGGTTCTTGTCGAGCTTGGCCTTCTCTTTGTTGAGCTGGGCCTGCTCTTTCTTGGTCAGGCTTGAAAAATCTTCCTTTTCAAGCTTGATCAGACGCTCGATGGATTTGCGTACGGTTGCAAAATTGGTAAGCATGCCGCCAAGCCAGCGGTTGTTCACGAAGAACTGCTCGCAACGCTCCGCTTCCTTCTGGATGGCCATCTGGGCTTGCTTTTTGGTGCCGACGAACAGTACCGGCTTGCCGGAAGCTACCGTCTTGCGGACTGCCTCATAGGCTTCCTTGATGGACTGGATCGTCTTCTGCAGATCGATGATGTGGATGCCATTGCGTTCTGCGAAGATGAATTTTTTCATCCTCGGATCCCAACGCTTGACCTGGTGCCCGAAATGTACGCCGGACTCCAGGAGGCTCTTCATGGTAACTACGGCCATGGGTTCCTCCGAATTGACCCTTTCAGCATGAAAGGATCCCCTT
>JAVEXH010000360.1:0-3779 GCA_034004175.1 Spirochaetia bacterium | reverse complement strand
CATTCTGCAAAAAAACACACCAAGCCTTGCATCTGCCCCCGTTTTTTCTGGATTCCGGAGGATCTCCATTACATGAAATGTCCCCATTGTGGATCGGATGATGACCGCGTAACTGATTCACGTACCTTGGCAAACGGAGAGAGCATACGCAGACGGCGTGAATGTCTGGCCTGCGGCTTCAGATTCACCAGTTACGAGAGGATAGAAGAAAAGCCCCTCATGGTGGTCAAGCGTGACGGACGGCGTGAACCCTTTGATCGCACCAAGCTGGAGCGCGGCATACAGCGGGCTCTTGAAAAACGGCCTGTTTCACAATTTTCCATAGAGAACATCCTCAACGAAATTGAAGACCAGGCCGCAGTGCTGTGCAAGGGCTCCAACGAAGTGCAGAGCGTGGCTTTGGGAGACATGAGCTTGCACAAGCTGTATGACGTTGACAAGGTAGCCTACATAAGGTTTGCCAGTGTGTACCGCAAGTTCGAGACCATGGACGAGTTCATACAAGAGATCGAGCGGCTGGAAAGCGCCCGGGAGGGGGACTGATAGATGGAGGGGCAACAGGTATTTCCTGAATGGAACAGTTTCCTGGGTGCCGCTGAAGATACCCAGCGGTATGTGGCCAAGCGTTCCGGATCGGTGGAACGCTATGACCGGAGCCGCATCGCAGCCGCTGTGGAGAAGGCCTTCAGGGCTGTGAAAGGTGTAGCAGACCGAGATCAGGTAGAGCGCATAACCGCCGATGTCGAAACACGGCTGGCTCTCCTGCAGTCAGGTCGGCATCCCAATTCCATCCCCGCCATCGAGGAAATCCAGGACCTGGTTGAAGCCGCACTGATAGACGCCAGGGAAACCAGGGTTGCCAGGGCCTACATCCTGTACCGTGCCAAGCGCGAGGCTGTGCGGGATGCCAAGAACCTGATGCTTGACATAAACACCACCATGGACGGCTACCTGGGGCAGCTGGACTGGCGGGTGAAGGAAAATGCCAACGTAAACTACTCCCTTGGCGGCCTTATCCTGCACAATTCCGGCACCATAACCGCCAACTACTGGCTCAAAAACATCTATCCCGAGGCCATAGCCGAAGCCCACCGCAATGGCGACTTCCATCTGCATGACCTGTCCATGTTTTCCGGGTACTGCGCAGGCTGGTCTTTGCGGCAGCTGATAGCCGAAGGCCTTGGCGGCGTGCCGGACAAGATAACCAGCTCGCCGGCCAAGCATCTGTCCACACTGATCCAGCAGATGGTAAACTTCCTGGGCATACTGCAGAACGAGTGGGCCGGGGCCCAGGCCTTCTCCAGCTTCGATACCTACCTGGCTCCCTTCGTCAAGGTCGACGCGATGAGCGCAGACGAAGTGAAGCAGTGCATCCAGAGCTTCATGTTCGGGGTTAACACCCCCAGCCGCTGGGGCAGCCAGGCGCCGTTCACCAACATTACGCTGGACTGGGTGTGCCCGGCTGATCTCCGTGACCGGCCGGCGGTGATAGGCGGCGTAGAAGCACCCTTCACCTATGGGGACTGCCAGGCCGAGATGGATCTGATAAACAAGGTTTTTCTTGAGCTCATGCTTGGCGGGGATGCCGACGGCAGGGGCTTCCAGTATCCCATCCCCACCTACAATGTAACCAAGGACTTTGACTGGGAATCGCCCAATGCGGGGCTCCTGTTCGAGATGACAGCCAAGTACGGCACCCCGTACTTCCAGAACTTCGTCAACTCCGATCTTGATCCGGGTGATGTACGGTCGATGTGCTGCAGGCTCCAGCTGGACAAGCGGGAACTGCGCAAGCGCGGCGGCGGCCTCTTCGGTTCGGACGAACTCACCGGGTCCATCGGTGTGGTAACCCTGAACATGCCGCGCCTAGGCTATCTGGCCCAGGGCAAGAGTGATTTCTTCCGCCGCCTTGGACACCTGATGGACCTTGCCGCCGAAAGCCTGCGCATCAAGCGCAAGGTCTGCTCACGGCTCCTGGAAGGCGGGCTGTTCCCGTATACCCGGCGCTACCTCAAGAATTTCGACAGCCACTTCAATACCATAGGCCTGGTGGGCATGAATGAATGTGCCCGCAATTTCATAGGCATGGACATTGCCCAGCCTGACGGCAAGGCCTTTGCCGAGGAAGTCCTGGATTACATGCGCAAGAAGTTGCAGGACTACCAGGTGGACTCAGGCGAACTGTACAACCTTGAGGCCACCCCGGCGGAGAGCACCTCGTACCGCCTGGCCAAACACGATAAATCCCGGTATCCGGATATCATCACCGCCGGGGACGAACAGCCGTACTACACCAATTCCACCCAGTTGCCTGCGGAGTATACCGATGACCTCTTCGAGGCACTGGACCACCAGGAATCCCTGCAGTCCCGTTATACCGGTGGCACGGTGTTCCACATGTTCCTGGGTGAGGCGGTGGACGACTGGCGTGCAGTGCGTGATCTGGTGAGGTCGGTGTCGGCCAGGTACCGCATACCCTACTACACCATCTCGCCCACCTTCTCGGTGTGCCCGATACATGGCTACATATCAGGTGAGCACTTTGCCTGCCCCAAGTGCAAGGCAGAAAAGGAAGCCCGCATCCTTGAAGAGATTGCTGTTATAGAAAAAGAACTGGCTGGTGCCTGAAAACCTGGGAGGGGAACTATGGACGTACGTGAGGCGAGAATGGCAAAATTGGCAGAACTCAAGGCCAATCTGATGACGGTGGAAGGAACGCCCACCGAAGTGTACAGCCGCATTGTCGGCTACTACCGCTCGGTGCGCAACTGGAACGCCGGCAAGCGCGAGGAGTTTGGACACAGACGTGAATATGCCTTCCCCGGCACCTTTCCCGCTGTGCCCCAGGGCATCTATTCCGGAGCCCGCACGGCAAGTCCTGCGACTCAGAGTGTTCTTGCCAGTGAAGCCAGTGGGTTCGAGATCAGTCGCGTGGCATCCTACCTCCTGTTCACCAGGAAGAGCTGTCCCAACTGCCCGCCGGTGGCTGCAGCCATACAGGCAAGCGGGTTATCCGGCAACAGTGTCGATGTGGACACCGGGGAAGGCCTGACCATGGCCAGCGGCCACGCGGTACTGGCCACCCCCACGGTCATCCTGCTGGATGCCAACGGTCGTGAGCTTGGCAGGGCCTATACAAAGTCACAGCTGACAGTCCTGCTGGCCCCGGTCCGGGAGACGGTACTGGCCTGAACCGGCCTGTTGACCAGCCACGTTCCATGAAGCTTCCCGCCGTGGGCCTCCAGAAGACCAGCCTTGTGGATTATCCGGGCAGGGTAGCCTCGGTGTTCTTCCTGCCCGGCTGCAATTTTGCCTGCCCCTACTGCCACAACCCCGAACTTGTCGTGTCTGTCGACATGTCCGCTCTGGTACCTATGGCGCAGGCCTTTGACCATTTGAGGCGCAGGGCAGGGCTGATCACTGCCCTGGTCATTTCAGGTGGAGAGCCGACACTGCATCCTGGATTGCCGGAGCTGGTCTCGGAGGCCCGGGCTCTGGGCCTGCTGGTGAAGCTGGATACCAATGGTTCTTTTCCCGAGCGGATAAGCGCTGCCGGAGCGGATTACCTGGCCATGGATCTGAAGACAGTTCCTGAGCGCTATACTGAGTTGTGGCCGCAGGCTCCCTCCGACGCCGCTGTCCGGATCAGGGATAGCATGACCGTGGTACGTAGCAGCGGAGCGGCCTACGAGTTCCGCATCACCTGCGCGCCGGGTATCTTCGGGCCCGCCGATGCCAGGGCAGTAGCCGGACTGCTTCAGCCAGGCGACCCTGTCTTT
>JAVEXH010000359.1:0-3787 GCA_034004175.1 Spirochaetia bacterium | reverse complement strand
TGTCATAGTTGCCCGGTGATTATCGTGGAGAGGCCACACCCGTTCCCATTCCGAACACGGAAGTTAAGCTCTCTTACGCCGATGGTACTGCCTTATGGTGGGAGAGTAGGTCGTCGCCGGGCTTTTTTTTATGCCGTGGAATCTACGTTGTCGCGCCCCCGTTTGTGATGCTCGACGTGCAATAGCACGCCTTCGCATCCCAAAACGGGGACGCTTCGCGTCTCTGCTCGTGGGAAAAAGAAAAAGCGCTTTTACCGGAATTGTTACAGGTCGCGACAGGCGGCTCGTCAAGGGGGGCCGCTCCTAGTCTCTGCTACGGGCTACGCCCGTTTGCCGAGGGGAATGGTATTGTCGTGTGCGCTGGCGCGCACGGCGTCATCAGTCCCTGCGGGACTGTTGCCGAGGGGAATGGTATTGTCGTGTGCGCTGGCGCGCACGGCGTCATCCCGGCAAAAAGAAAAAGCGCTGTTAGGGTAGTGCATGCACTGTGGGTTATTGTTCAGTTGTCCGAGAAGGCTTTCCTGTAGCGGTCCAGTTCTGGTTTGGGCATGCCCATGAAGGGAAGGGTGGGAAGGAGCTTGCCTTCCACGATCTGTGCTACGTGAACACTGATGGCGTTGAAGGCGAAGAAGGCAAGGTCCGACCAGGTATACGGTATGCAGATCTTGTAACGGGAACCTTCGTTGTTCAGCACTTCGAAGCGCAGGCCTTCGGGCAGGTTTTTCAGGTGGTTTATCTGGCCTTCAAGATACCGGTCCTTTGATCTGCTTTTTATTTTCTGCTGGAGGAAGCGGTACCGTTCGGCTTCACTGGGTCGAAGCAGGCCGCCACTGAGGACAAGGGTTTCAAAATCTGCCAGGAAATCGTTTCCACGCTGATCAACGAGCCTGGTGAAACGTCCCCCGGATATCCAGCTGCAATCAACTTCAATACCGTAGGCACCGATGCCGGACTGAATCAATTCCTGCAGGAAAAGCATGAGTTTGTGGGCATTGCGGATATATAAATAATCAGGATCCATTCCCGCGGAGCCGGAGCTGGAGCTGGAGCCGGAGCTGGAGCTGGAGCTGGAGCTGGAGCGCTTGCCTTTGCCTTTGGCAGTTACGTTGCCTGAAGCCGATGCGGATCGGAAACCGAGCTCATCAAGGCTGTATCCTGCGTTTCTCATGGCACAGATGTAATCATATACGCGGTTCACAAAGTACTTCATGGAGAAATACCATTCAGGTGGAGATACGAAAAGGCCCTGGGGGAAATGGCGTCGATGCCAGTAGCCAAAAGACCTTGAACCGATTACGGTGTGAACCGACAGGCTGTCGCAGGATCCATCAAGCCCGATTGTCAGGGGTTCAGTGCTGCTTCTCAGTTTTGCGTAACTGGCCTTGCCTGCACTGAAACCCATGAAGTGTTCGAACATGCAGGCATCGGGTAAATGCCTGACCCGTGAGAAGATGTTCTCTCTGATTACTGGATGGTCCTTGAGTATCCGCATGCTCCTCTCGTTGGTGCGGTAGAAAAGGGCACTGGCAATGCGGTCTTTCTCTGTTCCTTGATTCAGGTTGGCCAGAACTTCGGATTCCCTCAGGATCATGTACTTTGGATGTAGCTCCAGGACAATGCCGAACCGGCTATGGAACTCATGCTGCAGACGTTTCAGGCCGGTAGCAAGTGCGTCGATGTTCCGTTGTGGCAGTGCATCATCCACAATCAGGTTCAGATCCACATCGGTGCTGTGTTGTGCACCCAGGTCGTTGTAGGTGGAGAACAGCCGGCCCAAGCCGAACATGAACAACGCTTCCTGGGTTTTTTTTGGCAATCCAGCTATGAAAATCTTCTGTACCCAGTTCTCCACCACAAATCGGTTCAGGTCTTTCCGGGGTAGGAGATAATTGTCTTCGATGGCATGTGGATCAAGTTGTCTGAAATCTGTGTCACGTATGGTTCGATGCTGTTTTACGAATATGCCCTCGATCTTTTTGCTCAGGATTTTTACATCCGCAGTGGAACTGGCGAGGGCAGCTAGTTCCATTTCATACTCGAGGTAACTTTTATCCTTGTATTGTATGTGTACAGGGGCCGTGCTCATTCCGCCAATAACCTCAAACATATATCATGACCGCGGTAAGTTCCTTGATCAGGGGGCTGCAACCACGGGATGGTGGATGTAAAACAATGTTCCATGCGGATCCGTGAAGGGTGATGGTGGACCAACGCCAGATGGCCAAGGGAAATAATCCATGTGCACATCCACACATCCCAGACACGCACATCCACACATCCCCGTACTGCATAATGCGACACAAGAGGCTTCACTGTCAAAGGCTAAAATTGTTGTTCAGTCGCTGGCATCATTGTGATGGTTTTCTTCTTGTACATGGAATGGCCTCTATCTATAATCCCAGCATGAGTAAATGGGAGCGGATAACCATAGGGGCCTTTATCCTCGGCGTGATTGCCCTGTTCATGGAGCAGGCTGAGGCTGGACCAGTGGTAACCGGTCTGATCCATTTCCTCGATTTTGCAATAATGATCCTGATCATATGGTTGTCTGTAGGCGAGATCCGGAACGCAACATATCCAGGTAACTACGTCAGGACCCATTGGCCATCATTAGCCTTCGTGGTGGTATTCACGCTGTTTTTTTTGTATTCCAAGTACACCATCTTCTTCATGGAATACGCCGGGGATCTCAGTGGTATGGCCGTCGTATTGAGGAATACCTTTCTGGTATTGAAGATCCTGGGCAGGATACGCCGGATAGTAAAGCTTTTTGAGCGCATGGCTGCCAGGCCAGCCCAGACGGTTACCGTTTCCTTCATGTTTGTGATCCTCAGTGGAACCTTGGCTTTGATGATGGATCAGGCCACTGTTGACGGATTGGGTCTGAGTTTCATCAATGCCCTGTTTACTGCCACTTCGGCTGTCTGTGTTACTGGACTCATAGTTGTGGATACAGCTGTTGCCTTGACCGGAATGGGGCAACTGACTGTCTTGGTACTCATACAGACAGGCGGTCTGGGTATCATGCTTTTCTCGTTCTTTGTGATGATAGCCCTCCGGAGGCGATTGTCGATACAGGACAGGCTTACGGTTTCATACATGCTCAGCGAGGATGATATGGTTGGTCTGTCACGCAGTGTACGTACAATAGTGATATCAACCCTGACGATTGAAATGGCTGGCTCACTTGTCCTGTTTTCGCGCTTTGTGTTCCTGAAGGACTCTCTGGCCGAAGCTGTGTTCCATTCTGTCTTCCATGCAGTATCCGCCTTCTGCAATGCCGGCTTTGCGCTCTACTCCGACAGTCTAGTATCTTTCAGGAATGATCCCCTGGTCATTCTTGCTGTGGCCGCTCTTATTGTGCTCGGCGGAATCAGTTTCGGGGTCATCAATGACCTGAAATCCTGGATTATTGCACTGCTGGTAAAGCTGAAGGGCTCCCGGGGCAGGATGCGACGGATAGGAAGCATGAATACCAGGGTTGTCCTTGCGGTGAGTGCTGCCCTGGTTTTCATTGGCTTCTGCGGATTCTATCTTCTTGAACATCAGGGTGTCATGGCGGACTATTCCCTGGGCGAGCAATATCTCGGGGCTGTGTTCCAGTCCGTGACCCTCAGGACGGCAGGTTTCAACTCTGTTTCTTTCGCGGGCTTGCGTGATGCCACCTTGCTGTTCATGATAATTTTCATGTTCATCGGTGGGGCCTCGGGCAGCACGGCGGGCGGTATCAAGGTAAATAGTCTTGCCGCCATCGGCGCCTTCTTCATGTCCTTCATGCGGCAGGAGA
>JAVEXH010000358.1:0-3793 GCA_034004175.1 Spirochaetia bacterium | reverse complement strand
CTCGGGTAGACATCCATGATGGTGCCCGCATAGCGGCTTACGCACAGCAGGTCCAGCCCCCGCCCGCCCATGCCCAGGTAGGCGTTGTCCATCACCAGCATCTTCACCGGCAGACGGTAGCGCCTGATGGTGGCCAGTTCCTGCAGGTTCATCTGGAAACCGCCGTCCCCGCTTATCATAAGTACCGGCCGTGGCGGGCCTTTGCTGGAACCCCAGGGATCGGTTCCGACTGCTGCCCCTATGGCCGCGGGCAGGCCGAAGCCCATGGTGCCAAGGCCGCCGCTGCTCAGCAGGGTACGGCCCCGGGGAAAGCCGAAGAACTGGGCCGACCACATCTGGTTCTGACCCACATCGGTGGCCAGAATGGTGTTGTCCGGGAATATCCTGCCCGCCATGGACACCAGCCACTGGGGGCTTATCTGGCCGGATTCGCCGAGTTTTTCCGGATTCAGGGGATGTCCAGCACGGAATTCCGTCAGCTCTGTAAGCCATGCTCTGGTATCAAGGGTGATGGACGCCTTGAGCAGGCCCTGCACCACCGAGGAGACGGAGCCGACAATGGGCAAATCTGCCCGCACGTTCTTGCCGATCTCGGCGGGGTCTATGTCTACATGAATTATCTGTGCGTGGGGTGCAAACTCGTCGGGATTGCCTATGATGCGGTCGGAGAAACGCACTCCCAGGGCTAGTATCAGGTCGGCGTTCTGTATGGCATAGTTGCCATACAGGCTGCCGTGCATGCCGATGGGGCCGAAGCGCAGTTCCTCACGCTCCGGGGCTACTCCATGGCCCATCAGGGTGCAGACCACCGGGATACCCAGGCGGTCCGCCAGGTCCTCCACCAGTTTCCCGGCACCTGAGCTCAGCACCCCGCCGCCGGCCATGATCAGTGGTTTGGCTGACTGGGACAGCAGGCGGATCGCCGTCTGGATCTGCTTCGGGTGGCCGTCTACGGTTGGCCGGTAGCCCTTCAGCTCTATCGACCCGGGATAGGAGAACTCCGCTTCCTCCCGCTGGACATTGCCTGGCAGGTCGATGAGTACCGGGCCCGGCCGGCCGGTGGTGGCCAGATGGAAGGCCTTCTTTACGGTGTCGGCTACCTCCGAGGCCTTGCGAACCAGGAAGTTGGCCTTGGTTATGGGCATGGTGATGCCCAGGATATCGGCCTCCTGGAAGGCATCGGTACCTATCTTGGCAAGCGGCACCTGTCCCGTGATGACCACCAGGGGTACGGAATCCATGTAGGCCGTGGCTATCCCGGTTATGGTGTTGGTGGCTCCGGGTCCTGAAGTTACGATGACCACTCCCGGTCTGCCGGTGGACCGGGCGTAGCCATCTGCCGCATGGGTGCCTGCCTGTTCGTGCCTGGGCATGACCACCCGTATGCGGTCTCCAGTGCCATGCAGTTCATCGAAGATGCTTATCACTGCGCCGCCGGTATAGGCGAATATGGTGTCCACACCCTCGCAGAGCAGGCTTTCGATCAGTATTCTCGCACCATTCATCAATTCCTCCTGGAATACGTTTCAAATACAAAAACCCCTTTCCCGGTTGTGCCGGCGCCTGCAAATGCAGACGCCACCCGGTAGGGCGGTTGAGAGGAGAGTTTGAACCTTACGGGATTAAGCTCAGGTCGGAGCGGGCCTAGCAGGCCTGCGTTCGTTCCTTCGCACCCATCGGTTCAAACTCCTTGGTAATGCTAAGGAGTTCAATGAAGAGCGGAAGGGCTAGAAGGAGCAGGGGGAGTATAATAATGCTTACGGAAACAATGCTCATGGAGGGGGTCGAGGCAATGGCGGACCGAGCAATGATCGTAAACATGGTTAAAGCTCCTTGGGTACAGTATCCTGTGCATGACAATATTGGTATGTTTCGTCCGCGTCAAGACCATGATGACGATTGTTACTATGGAAAATAACAATTTTTCTGGAAATTCGTTGATTTTTGTGAAAAAAAGTCCCCAAGTTCAATGGGGTGCTCCAGTTGTACCCCTACCGGAAGACCGCAGGGCTGTGGTAAATTCGGGCGTGCGGAATGGATCCGCCATGAAAGGGACACCATGACAGCAACAAAAATGGCATCTAAAATAGCGATACTCGGCGTCGGAAACCTCGGTTATTCCATAGTGGAAGGCCTGCAGTCTGCCGGACTTGTTGACCGGAGCCAGATGATACTCGCGGAGAAGAACCTCCAGCGGCACGAGCATCTGGCTTCCCTGGGTTACACAGTCAGTGCCGACAATGTGCAGGCAGTGAAGGCCGCAGACTTGGTCATGCTGGTGGTAAAACCTTTCCAGATCGTGGACATCCTGACCGAAATTGCCCCGGTGATCGATCCTGCCCGCCATGTACTGGTTTCCACGGTGACCGGCTTCAGTGCAGCCCACCTGTATGCCTCTCTTGGCAAGAGCCCACCCCTGTTCAGGGTCATGCCAAATACCGGCATCGCCATAGGTGAATCAATTTCCTGTATTTCATCCTTCAACGCCACAAAGGAACAAGACCAGCTGATTGCGACCATCTTTTCCGGTATGGGACGGACTCTGTTCATTCCCGAGGATATGATGTCCGCAGCCACTGTACTGGGGGGCTGCGGCATTGCCTACGCGCTGCGCTTCATCAGGGCTGCAATCCAGGGTGGTATCGAGATAGGCTTCAATGCCGACGATGCCAAGCTGATCGTGGCCCAGATGGTGAAAGGGGCAGCCGAACTGGTGCTTAGTCACGACACCCATCCCGAGCAGGAGATAGACAAGGTAACCACCCCGAAGGGCATAACCATCACCGGCCTCAACGAGATGGAGCATGCCGGCTTCAGCAGTGCCATCATCAAGGGCATCCTGGCATCCTACAACAAGATCGGGGAGATGTAGGGGTAGCTGGTTTCTGTGAGGATGGATTGGTAGCCTTGAATGGCAATCTCATGGCCAAGGCTGAAATCCGGCAGACTGCATCAAGATCTGTCATTGGCCGTCAAAAGGTCCGGAGGCAGGATTATTCTACCTTTTTACTGAGCAAACTTGCCGTGCTGAGGATTCGGCTTACACTTATCCCATGAACATTCCAGGTTCAAACCACGCAAGCCCTGGTCTACTATGCATGGTACTTGGCTTTTTGCTGGTTGTGACAGGATGCAGTACGTCTCCTCCAGAAACCTCCGGGATTCCATACACCTACTGGATATACCCGGTAGAAAAAACTGGACCTGCCGATGTTCAAGATTCTTTTCCTGATAACGGAGTGGTTATCCGGATTGCTGGAAATGAATATGAAATGGCTCTAGCCCGGATTGTCAACAACAGCCCCCGCACTATTACCATCACCAGTATAGAAACGATCCTGCCGTCCCCGAGGATCAGCCTGAAGATTTACTTGCTCGGTATGGTCGATATTACCAGAAAGACCCGATGGTTTGATCCAGACTCCGTTCTCGGCCCCTGGCCTGATGCATGCATTCCGCTGGCACTGCAGACAGTTGATCAAAGCTATCTATGGGTTGAACCGGGAGGGATAGCCGTGTCACCTGGCAGTTCCATATCCGTGTTGTTCGAGTGGTACGCACATGCCGGTCTTGCCAAAAGTGAAAGTGTGGATGGAGCACTTGAGGGAATGGTTACAGTACGATTCCAGGACCAGCCTGATCAAGCATTGTCAATCGTATTGCAGCCCACAGGTTTCTCCTTGCCTTGGGATCCATCCATTTCGACTGCGGTGGGAATCAATTACAAGAGCATCATGTCTCGACACCAGGCATTGAGCCATCAATCCTGTGACGAAATGGATTTATGGCTCTG
>JAVEXH010000357.1:0-3820 GCA_034004175.1 Spirochaetia bacterium | reverse complement strand
GGATGGTGCTTCCGGTGCAGGATATGCCCTGCCAGGATCCGGTCGAACGCGGCCACAATATGGCTGAGGTAGCCCTTGGCTACACCGAAGCCCAGGCCAAGGTGGAAGCCGCCCGCTGCCTGCAGTGCAAGAACGCACCCTGTGTAGCTGGCTGCCCTGTTGCGATAGACATTCCGAAATTCATCGGCCTGGTGGCAGAAGGCAAGTTCCAGGGAGCTGCGGATGTGATCCGTGAGGCAAACCTGTTGCCAGCCATCTGTGGCAGGGTCTGCCCTCAGGAGGTTCAGTGCCAGTTGCCTTGTACCCTTGGCAAGGCGCTGAAGGGTGTGGACAAGGCTGTGCAGATAGGCCGGCTGGAGCGTTTTGTTGCCGACCGCGAGCGGGCCTCCGGCGGAACTCCCATGGCTACCATAGCTCCGCCTACAGGAAAGCGGGTGGCGGTGATCGGAGCCGGCCCCGCAGGCCTGACAGTAGCAGCTGACGTGCGGCGCGAGGGCCATGAGGTGGTGATCTTCGAAGCCTTCCAGAAGCCTGGCGGGGTCATGGTGTACGGTATTCCGGAGTTCCGGTTGCCCAAGGCCATTGTACGCGAGGAAGCCGAGAAACTGGAATGCATGGGCGTACGCTTTGAACTGAATACCCTGGTAGGGCGAACCAGGCCGCTGATGGCTTTGCTGGAGGAAGACGGCTTTGATGCTGCCTTTGTCGGCGTGGGAGCCGGTCTGCCCAAGTTCATGAACATACCCGGGGAGAATCTTGTTGGGGTCTTCAGTGCCAACGAGTACCTGACCCGGGCCAATCTGATGAAGGCCTGGGACCGCGGTCATGCGGCCACTCCTCTTTTCCCCTCGAAGCGGGTAGCGGTGCTTGGCGGCGGCAACGTAGCCATGGACTCTGCCCGCATGGCTCTTCGCCTTGGCGCGGATGAAGTACATATCCTGTACCGTCGCACCATGGAAGAAATGCCGGCCCGGGTAGAGGAAGTGCACCATGCAGTGGAGGAAGGCATAGTCTTTGACCTGCTGTCCAGTCCTTCCGAGGTACTTGGTGACGAGGCAGGCAGGGTCCGCGGCCTCCGGGTAGTGTCCTACCAGCTTGGCGAACCGGATGCCTCCGGCCGCCGCAGCCCGGTAGCCATTCCTGGCTCGGAACACGACGTTGAATACGACACGGTGATAGTGGCCATAGGCAACGACTCCAATCCCCTGCTGGCCAAGACCACCAAAGGCCTGGCGGTGGACAAGTGGGGTCACGTACTGGTGGACGAGCACCAGAAAACCGCACTTGACCGCGTCTGGGCCGGCGGCGACATAGTCCTCGGTGCCGCCACCGTCATCCTTGCCATGGGAGAAGGAAGGCGTGCAGCAAAGGCCATAAACGAGTATCTCGCGGCATTGTAACTGAACCGCCGGCTGGCCCCGAGCCCATGGAATGGGTGACGAGTGCGGAATGCTGGACCGGGGACAATCCCCAGATTCAGTAATTCAGCTCCGTGCGCAGCCAGCGTTCGGTCTCTGAAAGGCTTTCGCCGCGGCGGGCGGCAAAGTCTGTAGTCTGGTCCTGAAGAAGCTTGCCTACCGAGAAGTACCTGGACTCGGGGTGGCTGAAGTACCAGCCGGAGACCGAGGCGGCCGGTACCATCATGAAGGTGTCGGTAAGGCTCATGCCCGTGCGCTTGCGTGCGTCCAGGAGGTCAAAGATCTGGCCCTTCTCGCGATGGTCGGGGCAGGGGGGGTAGCCTGGCGCCGGGCGTATGCCCCGGTATGCGGTTCTCAGGAGCGAACTCACGTCGAAGGCTTCGTCGGGAGAATACCCCCAGATGGTCTTGCGGATGTCCTCGTGGAGCTTCTCGGCGGCTGCCTCGGCAAGGCGGTCTGCGAGGATCTTCAGCATTATGGCGCTGTACTCGTCGCCCTTGGCCATCAGTGCGGCGGCATTTTCTTCTACACCGAAGCCGGCGCTGACGGCAAAGGCGCCAATCCAGTCGCGTACTCCCGACCTGGCAGCGGCCAGATAGTCGGCATGGCAGAGGTAGGGGCTGCCGTCGCTTTTTTTGAGTTGCTGGCGCAGGCAGACTACCTTTTCGCGGACCGCGCTCCGATCCTCACCTGAATAGACCAGGATATCGTCGCCGTCGCTTGCGGCGGGGAAGATGCCGTAGGCACCACGGATTTCAAGCAACCCCTCTTTGTGCACCTTCCGCAACAGGGCGCGGGCATCCTCAAGCAGCTTCCTGGCCTCTACTCCCACGGCACTGTCGTCCAGGATCTCCGGGTAACGGCCCTTGAGTTCCCAGGCATGGAAGAAATAGGTCCAGTCTATGTATGGTGCAACATCGGCCACGATGTAGTCGATGTCGCCGACTCCCGGTTCGGCCGGAACCGCGGGGACATAGCCTGGCGTGCCTGTCCTGAACGGCTGGGCGCGCGCCTCGGCAAGACTCACATACGCAAGGCTCTCCCGCCGGGCCTTCAGAAGCCCGCGGCTCTTCTCGTGAAGGAGCACCAGTTCCTTGGTAAAGGACTCCCGGAGTGCCGGGTTGAGGAGTTTTTCCAGGTAGCCAGGGGCCAGGGATGCATCGGCAACGTGTGCAACCGGGCCGGAATATGCCGGTGCTATCCGCAGGGCTGTGTGCATGGGATTGGTCGTCGCACCTCCCACCAGAAGCGGGAGCTTCAGCCCGCGCTCCTCCATAAGTGTCGCGATGTGCGACATCTCTTCCAGGGATGGCGTTATCAGGCCGGACAGACCCACCACGTCGGCGTGTTCTTTTGCCGCGGTATCCAGAATCAACTCGGCGCTCACCATGACGCCCAGGTCTATCACGCGGTAGTTGTTGCAGTTGAGTACTATGGCAACTATGTTCTTGCCGATGTCGTGGACATCGCCCTTTACCGTGGCTATGACCATTGTGCCGCGCTTGGTGCCGCTGCCTGACTTTTCGGCTTCGATGTAGGGCTGGAGGACCGCGACGGCTTCCTTCATCACCCTGGCGCTTTTTACCACCTGGGGCAGGAACATCTTGCCTTCGCCGAACAGCCTGCCAACTATGTTCAGGCCATCCATCAGGGGGCCTTCTATCACATCCAGGGCTTTCGGGTACTCCCTGCGGAGTTCTTCCACATCGGCTGCGATATGGGCGTTCAGGCCTTTTACCAGGGCATGGCCGACGCGCTCGGCCAGCGGCAGCTTGCGCCAGGCCGGGTCCTCGGCCTCTGCTTCTCCCTTGCCGGAGAAGCTGCCAGCTATATCCAGGAGGCGTTCGGTTGCATCGGGCCTGCGGTTCAGGACCAGGTCCTCTATGCGCTCCCTGGCCTCAGGCGGGATGTCCTCGTAGGAAGTCAGCTGGGCCGGGTTCACGATGCCCAGGTCCATGCCGGCCTTTTTGGCATGGTACAGGAACACCGCATGTATCGCGGTGCGCAGTGGATCGTTTCCCCGGAAGCTGAAGGACACATTGGAAACGCCACCGGAGACCAGGGCCCCAGGCAGATTCTGCTTGATGTAGGAAGCGGCCTCGATGTAGTCCAGGGCGTAGGCCCGGTGCTCCTCTATACCCGTGCCTATCGCGAAGATGTTCGGATCCAGTATCACATCCTCGGGCGCGAAGCCGGCTTCTCCGGTGAGCAGCCCGTAGGCCCTGGCGCAGAAAGCCTTCTTGCGCTCCAGCCCGTCGGCCTGGCCTTTTTCGTCAAAGGCCATCACGACGACTGCTGCCCCGAGCCTGCCCAGGATCCGGGCCTACTCGAGGAAAGCTTCTTCGCCTTCCTTCAGGCTTATGGAGTTTACAATGCCCTTGCCCTGCAGCCGCTAGAGTCCG
>JAVEXH010000356.1:0-3841 GCA_034004175.1 Spirochaetia bacterium | reverse complement strand
CCTCGGCCTTTTCAGGGCAGAAGGTACAACGTTTCCAGGGGCAACCGGAGGAGAACGAATACGGGATGATACCCACCGGTGACAGGTAAGCCAGCTGGCTGAAATCATCAAAATCAGGTTCCGAAGCCTTGGCCGGAGCATTTACAACCCGGCCACTACCTCTGCCGGCACCCAGGCCCGCAGTAGCCAGGGATGCAGCATCCAGGCTTGAGGCACCCCGCCAGACAGGTTTGACGGCAGAATACCTGCCTTTGGCTAGCCAGGCAGACAGGCCGTCCTCACCACGGCCGGGAATCAGGGCATGCAGCAGTCCGCCGAGGCTGTCAGTGCCGGCCAGGGAGCCCTGGGCCAGCCATGAAGTGATAAGCCCGCCCCCGGCGATGCGGCTGAGCTCCGGATGTACTTCTGCCAGCCAGCCAAGGATAGCCAAGGCGGGGAGAGCCTGGCTCAGGTAATTGATGGAAAGACCGACAAGCCCGGTTGGCTGGTGGTGAAGCTCCTCGGCTATCCTGCGGGAGAACAAGCTGAAATAAGGACTGTCCCGGTAACCCGCAGCAGCATCCAGCAGATCTTCACGCCGCAGGGGAGAGCGATTGAACTCACTGTAATTTGCCAGACTGGCCTCGGCAGCGAAGGGTGCGCTTGCGGTTTTGAGGACCCGGTTGAGGTCACCGACTGCCCGGCTGTAGCGCGGCAGATTCTGGTAGGTCTCAATGCTATGCAGGCTTTCCAGATTGCGGTCCTTGCGGTGTATTGCGCCTCTGGTCCAGGTATCTGTACGACTCTGTCCCCTGCTGGTCTGTCCCCTGGGATCCGGCCCCAGGGAATCCGGTCTGCTGGAGCTCTGTCCCTCTGCCATGCCAGGATACGGGGATACCGAGGCCAGCAGGTATTCCAGTCCTTCGTGGTTCAGGTCAAGGAGGCGGACCGGTTGACCCCGGGAGCGGAGGAATCCAGCCAGCCTGGCTATGCCCAGGGGCGGTTCGGTACTTCTGACGACGGGTGGATATATAAGCAGCATGGCAGGATGGATACTATACGCAGGCGGCGCCGGCGTCTATCATCGATCTGTGACAGAACGTATCATCGCATCCACCGTTGGCTCCGAAGGAAATGGAGCCAGACTGATAGATTTTCTCTGCAAACGCTTCACATACTGCAGCCATGCACAGTGGCTGGCTTTCATCAGTGAAGGCCGGCTGCTGGTGGATGGCCAGTCTGCTGATGAATACCAGCAGCTTGCCAGTGGCCAGCGGCTGGAGTTCAGGCCCCCTGCAGACCTTGAACCAGCAGTGGATACAGCTTACTCGATTGTCTACGAGAACAGCCGCCTCCTTGTCATAAACAAGCCGCCACTGCTGCCTGTACACCCCAGCGGCCGTTTCTTTGCCCATACTTTATGGTATCTCCTGAAGCAAGCCATCGGGAAGGTACACATAGTCACCAGGCTGGACCGTGAAACCTCCGGACTGGTCCTGGTGGCCAAAGATCCAGCCACAGCCCGCTATCTGCAGCAGCAGCAAGGCACCAATGCAATCCACAAGACCTATCTGGCCTTGGTGCACGGTGGTTTCCCTGCAGACCGGATTGCAGCCCAAGGCTGGCTCGTACCGGATCGGCAGAGTACTGTCCGCAAGAAACGCCGTTTCATACCCGCGGAAGGCTCGTCCTATTCCCCGGGCAAACATCCAGCCTGCCCAGCCGGAGAACCTGAAGGCCTTCTGCAGGGATTCATCCCCGAACCAGGTGCCGAATCCTGTTGCACCCTGCTGGTGGGCAGAGGTAGCTGGCAAACTGCCGATGGTCTGCTCAGCCTGGTTGAAGCGAAGCTGCTTACCGGGCGGACTCACCAGATACGGGCAACCCTGCATTCCCTGGGTTTCCCGGTGGTGGGAGACAAGTTGTACGGCCTGGATGAAGGCTTTTTCCTTCGTTTCGCTGATGCGGCCTTGAGCTCCGATGACATTTCCCGGCTCGTGCTGCCATATCAGGCCTTGCATTGCGCCAGTCTGGACTTACTTGATTCCGATGGCAGCCAGCTATCGTTCTCGGTTGCAGCCCCTTGGTCGGGAATTGTCAGAACGGCGTGACTGGCAACTACCATGACCTGAAGCTCAGGATCAAGGGAAACAGGTCCTGGGTCAAGCCGGAATGCGCAGATCCTCGATCATGCCTTCCAGAAGGAGGCGTCTGGTTGGCACCATGTGGGCCGAAGCCTCCAGCAGATCGCGTATGACATCTTTCGGAAGCTCGGCCAGAAAAGAACGTGCATCAAGGGTTCCCTTCACATAGTCGATGGCAGCCTTGCAGCCTTCTTTCCACTGCTCCGGGCCGAGGCGTAGATACAGGTGCATGGCCAGTGGGGAGTTGCGGAGATCGAAGGAGGATTCATCCAGCCTGCCATCCTTGAGCAGGCGATATACGGCATCATCTGCATCAAGCCATTCAGGGGCAGGAACTCCCGGCAGGAAATCGATGAAATGCTCGCCATCCATGCCTTCGGCAGGCAATTCGCCCATGAAGAGTGCTACCGGCACATCACCACCTGTCAGAGTGGCCATGGCATCAAGAATTCCGATGGCCAGGACCTTTGCCTCGAAGTAGTCCAATGCGCAGCGCAGGTTCCGTGCGGCCGAGGTAAACAAGGTCGCCATTGTTTTGGCCTTCGGGCTACCTCGATATGTATGATAAATTATATCAGGAGTAAGGGATGCGAGGAAGCCCCGCATACCCATCAGCGCTTTGCGGTAATCACGGATGGTATACAGGTTGCCGTATCTGAGGGCAGCATTCGATTCAGGTAGAAGCTTCCATGTATTGGACAGAAAATGGCCAGGGTCCGGCAGGGAGAAGTCCCTGACATCCGCGTTTGCGAAATTGATCGCACGATGGATCATCAACTGGATTCCTGCTTCGTCGCTGGGCAAAGCACCCGCCTCCTGCAGGACGTGAAGCCGTTGTTCAAGGATCTCCCCCACGTTGTGCCCTTCAGCATTGGTTCCGCGGAAAGGAATACTGGCTTCTATGCAGACCAGGACCGAAACCAGCTGGTTCAGATCAAGATAGGGAGACATGAGTTGAAGCATGGCCAGGGCGCTGAGGAACTCATTCAGCCCACCACTCGGCTTAAGGATGCTGCCAGGTTGTACGTTGAATATAGTGCAGAGCGACAGCAAGGTCTTGTCGTCCACCGGGAAATGGTCATCGAGCTGAAGCCCTTCTGCCTGAACGGTAACATAGTCAGCGATGAGATCCGCAAGCTCGGCCGGCAAACCATTGTCAACCTGGTAATATATGAGATCGTGAAAGATAGCAGCCAGGGCGGTAAGATAGTCAGCTCCATCGATGAATCCAAAGACATGATCGAGGGTATGGAACTGCCGCGAACGACGAGACATGATGCCATGAACCAGGATGGCCATATCCTCAATGGTTTTGGAATCACAACCACGCCTGAAGTTTTTTGATATATCCATGAAAACCGCAATCAAGCGGTGAAGCATCCCCTGTCCCATTCAGTGCTCCACATTTACTGTATCAGTGAAAAATAATCCATATGAAGCTGGAATTCAAATCAGCCTGAACAACAACTGCCAAGTACGGAACCGGGATTGCAAAATGCCCTGAATGCAGTATCATGACGGCCGGCAGTCCGGATGCCTGAACATTTTGATCCTGTGGAGTCATATTTACATGAGAATAGATACTGCCATTGTCAATGTAGTCCTCCGGGGCTTGTTCAGAATCCTGTGCAGGCTGGATGCAAGGGAGCTGAAAAATCTGCCCCGGTCCGGCCCGGCCATCATGGTCATGAACCATATCAACTTCCTGGAGGCTCCTT
>JAVEXH010000355.1:0-3842 GCA_034004175.1 Spirochaetia bacterium | reverse complement strand
TGTCTATTGCCTGCATGGCCAGGATAGTATCCTGAGGGGCTATACTGTGTTACGGGGCAGCAGGATGCCCAGGTAGTATGCTGCGTGGCCCCAGGCCAGGGCATGCACACTGGTGCCCCTGCTCCAGGCTATGGCCAGGCACAGGCCGATCAGGGCCGCCGCGGCCATACCAGCCGGCCCCTGGTAGGCATGCCCCCAGGCAAACAGGACAACCGAGACTGCAATTGCCGCCGGAGGTGGAGTGGATCGCTGCCTGCAGGATCCCAGCAGGTAGGCCCGGTAGAACAGTTCCTCCCGGTATGCCGATGCAAGGGAAAAACCAGCTGACAAGGCGATTGAGGCCACGGGGGACAAGTGTCTGCCGAGGGACAGCGCTGGGGACAGAGCCGGGGACAGAGCTGCCGGCACCGGGAAGCCCGGGATTCCGGCTCCGGTTCCGGCTGAAGCCGTATAGAGCAAGGACGCGACCACGGCAACCAAACGTCCTATGAGAAGCATGCCTCCGAAAACCAGAACAGCCTGGGGGAAATCCCTGGGCCGGGGACTGCAAACCCCGAATTCACGGGACCTGCCGGATACGCCGATAATGACGGCAAGAAGCACTATCTGGGATAGTGACTGGATCAGGCCGTTGGCCAGCCACTCTGCTCCCATGCTGCTGGTTCCGGGAGTTGTAGCCTGAAACAGGGAACCGAGTTGAGGCAGCATGATAGCCAGGCTTACCAGAACCGGGATGGCCCATCCTTGACGGGCAGCCGGATTGTTGTCCACCATACCGGAATTATATACCGCGGAGGAAGTGTAGAACCATGCTTATCGCTCTTCTGCTTATTGTAGTCGTACTTCTTCTGCTTGCAGTCACCCTTCTCATGCGTGGCAAGCAGCGTTTCTCCCCTATGGAATTCTATGCCAGGGGCAAGGAACTCGGGTTTACCGTGAATGAGTCCAACCTCATCCGCCGCATCTCGGCGCTGGCAGGCATACCTGATCCCACCAATGTGTACTGGTCAATCCGTGATCTGGATGCCTGCATCGCCGCCTTCACACGGAAGTTCAGGAACGACGGTACCGAACGGGACCGCGAGAACCTGAAATTCCTGGACAAGCTGTACGAGTTCCGCAAGAAACTGGAGTTCGAGCAACCAAAGTACCGGGCCGGCATAGGCACTACCCAGGCCATCAAGGTGAACCAGCGCATACGGGTACTGATAGATGGCATCGGAGTCTTCTCTTCAACGGTCATAGACACCAATGAGCGGTATCTTGTCATATCCTATCCCGTCGGAGGCAGGCTGCCACCCAACTTCCAGTGGAAGGGCATGCGGGTTTCTGTCTATTTATGGCGACAGGACGATGCCGGCTATGTGTTCGATACGTATGTCCTGGAGGATCTGCGGATACGCAATATCCCTGTCTTGCAGCTCGGTCATTCCGAATCCCTCCTGCGTACACAGAAACGCAAGTCCCTGCGCCTGAAGTCTGCAACCGGGGCCTACCTCTACCTGCTCAAACGTCTGGAAGGTGCCTACGAGAAGCCGGAACGGGTGCCGGGTCTCAAATGCATCGTTCAGGACCTGTCAGAAGACGGAGCGGCGGTAATCATAGGCGGCAAGGCCAAGGTAGGCCTCCTGGTCAAGCTGCAGTTGTTCATGGGTGATGACCAGATCGTGCTCAGCGGCACCGTGCGGTCCGCGGAATACAATATCGAGCATAACCAGGCTACTCTGCACATAGAGGCGGTGAAGCCGAGTCCCCGGATGCGTAACATCATCCGCTCCCATGTGTATAATGTAGGTGGAACATCGTCGGCAGCAGCAGATGGTTCCGAACTGGACGACAGCGTCTTTTCGGTCTAGACTTTTACCATGGATGGTGCCGGGAGTAGTTGCCGGCAAAAAGCCATGTACGAACCGGAACAGGGGAATCCATGCGAAAAATGAAGTTACCGGCAATCATGTTCCTGGCTCTTGTCGTAAGCGGCGTGGTGGCCCAGGATTCAGCAGCCCTGATCGAAACCTACCGGCGCAACTTTGCCCGATCCAGCCTTGGCACCAAATACGAGTTGCTCAAGGAAGCTGCCAGCTATGAAAATGTCGACATGGGCCCTCTGTATGATACTGCCCTGCTCTTTGTCCTGAACAATTCATCCTTGCTTGCCTCCGATGCCACCCTGCGTGACATGGCTGTGCTGTGCGTCGAAATGCTGCGCAAGTATGCGTATGCGCCGGCGGCTGAAAACCTCTGGAGCCTCTTCAGGGTCTTCAGGGACAACATTGTGCGCATTCCCGTCCTTCAGACCCTTGGCGAGATAGGAAAAGGTAATGCCTCCATCATCAGGGAGCTGAACAGCTTCCTGGAAACCCAGCTGAACCTGCATAAATCCGGTGCCCAGATAGACACGACGGTTGTTGATGCCACGGTAAACTCTCTTGGGCGCCTTGGAGACCCCTCGTCGTTCTCGGTGCTCTTTGCCGCGTATACGGCCAACCTCTCCAAGTCCATAACCGACCGCTCTTCGGTTGCCATGGCCTCCCTGCAGGGCGACTATGCCTCCCTGCTTGCCGAGGTAATCCGTCGCAACACGCCGCTGGAGAAGGCTGCAGCCCTGGATGCCGGCCTCCGTGGCGATGCGCTGAGCCCCGAGAAAAGGGCCGAACTGGCCGAGGTTGCGCTGACGGTGGGCGTTCCTTTCATGAGCCCTGTCCCCGGCGACCAGGTGTCCATCACGGCCATGCGGGCCCAGGCAGCCCGTGAGCTTACCGCCAGGCAATGGCAGAAAGCCTCCCCGATCGCGGTACGGCATTTCTTCGATTTCCTCCTGCAGTTCAACCGTGGCCAGGTGTCCAAGTCAAACCTGCTTGAAGCCATCGCCCTCCTTGGAGCCATGGGCTCCACCGAGGCAGCCCAGGCTCTTGCCCAGTACCTGCAGATAATCAACAGCGAGACCGAACAAGGCAAGAACTTCGACGAGCAGATAACACTGGCCGTAGTCAACAACCTCGGCATCCTGGGTGACAAGACCGCCTTCGATCACCTGCTGTACATAGGCTATCTTCAGTATCCGGAATCGGTGAAACGGGCAGCCAGGGACGCGTTGCAGAAACTGCGCTGGTAGAGTTCCGTCCCGGAAACCTCAACTCAGTTTTCTCATGATAACCCGCAGGCGTGCCTGATCCGTGGTGCGTACCAAGGGTAATGCAAGCCTTGGGAATCCTGGAAACAACAGCGCCTCCCGTGCCCTGTGCCCTGGCCATGTCGGTGGTTGTCTTCCTGCCATCAGGCGGCAGCTTCCGCCTGGCTGCCACTGCCCTTGCAGCCGGCTTGCTGCTGCTGGCCTGGCGCACTAGGAGGCTGGGCAGCACATGCAGCAAGGGCAACTGGGGCAACAAGGCAGGCAGGTGCAACAAGGCAAGCAAGGGCTGGTTCAGGTTGTACCTTGCCCTTGCAGCCGGCCTTGCCCTTGGAGCCCTGAGCCACTTCAGGGCTGACGCTGCTGCATCCGCTGGCGGCGGTGGCTTCCTGCAGACCATCGGGCAGGGTTCTCCCAGGTTCACTCTGGTTGCTATCGAAGGTCGTGTGGTATCCGATGCCCGCCGTGCCTCGGGTGGCCTGTCTGCCGGCAGCAACCTGTCGTATGCAGAATTGGCCATCCTTGGCATACACGGGGCCGATCAGGCCTGGGTGGGTGCAACGGGGCGGCTTACGGTCTTTGTCCGGGGCGCTTGTGCACCGCCCAGGGGGAGTACGGAACTGGTGCGATGCCGGCCACCGGCTGATCTCCGGCCCGAGTCGCGTGCCCGGGTGTTTGTGGACAAGGCTGATGTTACCCTGCTCAAGCCCGC
>JAVEXH010000354.1:0-3863 GCA_034004175.1 Spirochaetia bacterium | reverse complement strand
TCTTCCCAAGCAACTGGTGGTGTTCATAATCGACGCAACCTGGTCTTGCTCCCGGGCGGTTTTGCGGGCCAGCCCCGGACTGCTGGATCTGCCACGGCTCATGTTCAGGCCCAGGGAGAAAAGCCGCTGGATCATAAAAAAGCAGCCGGCGGACTGGTGCCTGTCCACCATAGAAGCCATACACGAGCTGCTTATTGCCCTAGAGGCAGCCGGCCTGGACTGCTACCCCGACAAACAACGTCTGCTGGCTGTGTTCGCGGCCATGCAGACCTATCAGATAGAACGCGCGGCAGCCGGTTACAACCCCCGGCGTAAGACAAAAAAAACAGAACGCCGTGAGCCTGCTTGCACAGATGGGGCATCATGAACGGCAGAGGCGAGTGATGAATGAATGAAGACAGAGAACACGAAGGCGAGAGTCTGGCCATAGCCGCCATTGAAAGCAGGGGCAGGCCGAACACCATCCAGAGCCTTGCCGTGCAACTGCACGACCTTGGCGTCCGGGAGGGCCAGACCCTCCTCGTCCACAGCTCGCTCCGCGCTCTGGGCTGGACCTGTGGAAGTGCCCAGGCGGTGATCATGGGGTTGCTGGAAGCAGTGGGTTCCAGCGGGACCATAGTGATGCCTGCCCATTCAGGCGACTTTTCAGACCCTGCATTATGGGAAAATCCGCCGGTACCGGAAGCCTGGCAGCAGTACATCCGCGAGTCCATGCCAGCCTGGCGGGCTGACCTGAGCCCTACCCGCGGGGTTGGAACCATTCCAGAGGTTTTCAGGACGATGGCCGGGGTCAGACGCTCGGAACACCCCCAGGTCTCCTTCAGCGCCTGTGGCCTCCAGGCTGAGTTCATAACCACGGGACACAGGCTGGACTCCGACCTGGGCGAAGGCTCACCCCTGGCCAGGCTCTACGAGCTTGATGCACGCATACTGATGCTGGGTACCGGCTACGACACCTGCACCAGCCTGCACCTGGCGGAACACCGGGCAGACTGGCCAGGAAAGCTCAGCCAGCGTCAGGGGGCACCCATAACAAGGGATGGCAGGCGGCAATGGGTCTGGTTTGACATCGTCGATACAGACACCGATGATTTTGCGGCCTGCGGTGCGGATTTCGAGCAGGCCAGGCCGGAAGCATACACCCGCGGCTCGGTAGGCCTGGCTGAATGCCGCCTGGTGTCCATCCGGGCTTTGGTGGACTATGCAAGCACCTGGTTCGCGGAGCATCGAAGAAACACACGGATCACACAGGCTACGAAAATAGAATTGTAACGGAGGCTGCCATGGAACTTGTCTACCAGAGCGACGCATACCGCCGCATCCTGGATACCGAAGTGATAGCCGTTGAAACCCTTGAAGTTCCTCCCAAAGCTGATGGCACCGGAAGCGCAGATGGCACGAGCGGCGGCTTGCAGCATGGCGTACAATTTGCCAGTACCATCATCTATCCGGGCGGCGGCGGCCAGCACCCTGATCATGGCAGTTTCCAGGTCCTTGACGGGGGGACCGCTGCGCCTGGCATGAGCCAGCCCTTCACCGGAGTCTTCAAAGACGGGAACGAACTCTGGTACCTGACTGAAAAAATGGCACCTCTGCCTGGAACAACGGTGCGGCTGGCCATAGACTGGCAACGGCGCTACGACCTCATGCGGACCCATACGGCCATGCACATACTCATAGGCGTGATCTGGCGTGACTACCGCAAGCTCGTGACCGGCAGCAACATGGAAATCCTGAAGGCCAGGCTTGACTTCGAGTTCGAAGGCCTCGGCCCCTCCCTGCTGGCGGAGATCGAAAACCGCTGCACCATCGAGGTGGCGGCAGCCAGACCGGTGCAGGTCACCTTTGCCCAACCCGATTCGTCAGTCGAAGGCCTGATACGCACCAAGACCAACCTGGTTCCACACGGCATTGCCCGGCTTCGTTTCGTGGATATAACCGGACTGGACAGGCAAGCGGACGGGGGTACCCATGTGGCCAGCACCGCCGAGGTTGGCTCTATCCATATCACCGGCTTTGACAACAAGGGCAGGAACAACAAACGCATCAAGATGGCCCTTGATCCGGCACCCGCGCCAGACTGACGGCTATGCCGTGCATCACCGGCCCGACCGCCGGTCCGGTGCCGTCAGTACTGCTCAGCACATTGGCCGAGCCGCCTGCATCGATGCCGTCCTGTCCAACTGATACCCAGGAACCTTCGTGCAGGCAGACCACCCCGGGCATGATGTCATCGGTGACCAGCACCCTGGCTGTCAGCCTGCCCACAGCGTTGCCGACCAGAACCGTATCACCGTCAGCCAGATCAAGAGCCCTGGCGTCTGCACTGTTGATTGACAACTCGCCGGCATCCGGGGCCGCCTGGGCTGAGCTGGTCACCTCTGCAGAATCGGCCCCTCGTGCCGGCCCGGTCCAGGGCAGGCCGCCGCCGTTCTGGGAGTGGGTGCGGCGTATGGTCTTGGGGCTCACCAGCAGGAAGGGATGTGCCGGATCCAGCAGCGGCGGGTCCCAGGTGGGCAGGGCCGGCCCCCCGGTTTCGGCAGCGTAGCGTTCCGAAAGGATCTCCACCTTTCCCGATGGCGTAGGCAGGGGATGGGCCACCGGATCGGCTGCAAAGTCAGCCAGGCCGACCCGCTCCTGCTCTGCTGCCAGGTAGAGGCCTGAAGCCTTGAATGCCACCGGGTCGGGGATGTCGGAGTCCGCCAGGAACTGGTCTATCCAGGCAGAGGCATCCTTGCCCTCGTGGAAACGCTGGCCGAAGCCCATGCGGTCCGCCAAGGCCGAGAAGATGCGGTAATCATCCATGGCCAGGCCCTCGGGCTCCACGGCCTTGGGTTTGTACAAGAGGTAGTTGCCATCCCAGGGTTCGGCGATGTCTTCCTTTTCGAGCGGAGAGGCAGCAGGCAGGATGACATCGCACAGCCTGGCAGTGGGAGTCATGAACATCTCGTGGCAGACCGAGAACTCCAGGGCGTGCATGGCGCGGATGTTCTTGTTCGTATCCGCTCCCTGGTTCACGAAGTTGCAGCCCGCCAGATACGCGGCCTTGATGTCCGTCGGGTAGCCACCGGCCTTGCCTTCGAGGATGGCATCAGGCCAGCGTAGCACCGGGAATTCCGGTTCGTCACCCCTGGACAGATCATCAAGCCCGCCGATGCGCGGCCCAGGCAGGCGGTTGTTGATGGAGGCGGTCGAACCGCCGAGGACGCCGAAATTGCCCGTGGCCAACTGGATGGCCGCACCAAGGCGATACGGTTCTTCTCCCACCCGGACACGCTGTATGGAATAGCCGGGCATGAGCATGGCCGGTTTTGCCGCTTCGTATTCCCTGGCAAATGAAGCTATATCGGCTGCCGGAACGCCGCAGATGCCCTGTGCCCACGCAGGGTCACGCACCGTGCCGTCAAGCTGGCCTGTGACATAGGCCTCGAGCTGGTCCATGCCGTGGGCTATGGTCGATACGCGCACGCGGTCCACAAGGCCCTCTGCCCACAGGACCTGCAGCATGGCCAGCATCATGGCGGCATCAGTGCCCGGCCGTATGGGTATCCAGCGGGCTCCCACCGCCTTGGCGGTGGCGTTGCGCCGGGGATCCACGACCACCACCGGTACACCAGCCTTGGCCGCCTGGGCCACCCGCAGGCCGAACTCCGCACCCAGCCTGGCCTCCAGAACGTTGGCTCCCCAGAGCACGATGAGGCGGCTGTGGCGCACCGTGGCGGCATCCCACCCGGACCGTGCCGAAGCTGCACCGTACAGGTAGGGTAGCACGAAGCGTGAAGCGCCGTTTGAATAATTACTGGACATGAAGGTGGCAGGTCCCGGATCGCGTCCGGGCAACCTGGAGGCGTTCAGGAAACGGG
>JAVEXH010000353.1:0-3883 GCA_034004175.1 Spirochaetia bacterium | reverse complement strand
TCTCCTGCAACAACTCTAAATCATACTCTACCCTGGTCTTCAGGCGCTGGGCTTCCACCAGCTTCCGGGCGCTCATCAGCTGTTCATACCGGGAATCCAGTTCTTCACGTATGCCTGCCAGGGCCTTCTGCACCATGGTCTCAGGCATGACAAACTGCTTGGCCGGATAGATGACCGCAGCATCCAGCTCTTCCAGGATCTGGCCTGAAACCGGGTCGAAACGGCGTATCCTTTCTACCCTGTCAAAGTCCAGTTCCACGCGGTAGGCTTCCTTGGCATAGGCCGGGTACACCTCGAACACGTCTCCCCGTACCCTGAAGCGCCCACGTTCAAGAACCGCATCATTGCGCTCGTACTGCAGGCTTATCAGTTCACGTTTGATCCGTTCGGGATCCGCGTCCTCGCCAACGGCAAGTTCCACCTTCATCTCGCGGTAGACTTCAGGGGTAGCCAGACCGTAGATACAGGAAACGGTAGCTACGATGATGACATCCCGGCGTTCCATCAGGCTCCTGGTGGCGGACAACCTCAGCCGCTCTATTTCCAGATTGATGTCAGCGTCTTTTTCTATATAGAGATCCCTGGTGGGCACGTAGGCCTCTGGCTGGTAGTAATCATAATAAGAGACAAAGTATTCGACCGCGTTGTCCGGAAAGAAGTCCTTGAACTCCCGGAACAGCTGGGCTGAGAGGGTCTTGTTGTGGCTGATTATGAGAGTCGGTTTCTGGACAGCCTCTATGACCTTGGCCATGGTGAAGGTCTTGCCGGAACCGGTGACGCCCTTGAGGGTCTGATACCGGTCGCCAGCCAGGATGCCATCCGCAAGGGCCTGTATGGCCTGGGGCTGGTCCCCGGCCGCATCAAACGGTGCCACCACCTTGAATTGTTTCATCGTTCCTCCGCCACACGTTGCGGCGATTATAGCCTTTTACCGGTTGCCTGGGAAAGGGAAGAAAGGGTTTCAACAATCAGGCGTGAGCCTTTGCAGGCATCTTCCAGAGGGGGGGAACCGAAACTGACCCTCAGATGCCGATCCGCTCCGACAGGGGTTTCCCCTCCCTGCAGGAAGTCGGCCTCGGGTAATACGGCACAAGCCCGCTGGAAGCAGCCTGTAGTTACTTCCCGCCCGCTAAAGGACTCCGGCAGTTCCAGCCAGGCGTTTATACCACCTTCGGGCCTTTCCCAGCGCAAACCCGTCACTTCATCAATCCCGCTGGAAGACAGACCGGAGGCAAAAGCATCCCTGGCCTGGCGGTACCGTGCACGTGCTTGTACCAAATGGGAATCCAGACTGCCGGAGGTAATGAAACGCTCAAGTACCCGTTGCATCAGGCCATTTGACGATAGGTCCACGGAACGCTTGGCTGCCTCGAGCCGTTCCCTGAAGGGGGCAGGAGAAACCAGACAGGCTATGCGCAGACCAGGCATGAGGATCTTGGAAAAGCTTTTCACATACAGCACGACTCCTGCCTTGTCATAGGCAAGAACAGGATCAGTCCTGGTACCGGAATACGCCAGATCCGAGAAAAGATCATCTTCGATCACGTAAAAACCATACCGGGCGGCCAGGGAGGCAAGACGTTCCCTGTTCTCTGCAGTATAGAGTCTCCCTGTCGGATTCTGGAAGTCCGGATTCACATAGACCAGGCGCAAGGGCCTGGAAGCAGCCAGCTTTTCAAGAGCAGACAGGTCCAGCCCTTCCGGCTTCAGTTCAAGCGGTGCAACCCTGGCGCCGGCAGCCAGGAAGGCTGTGCGCGCCCCCGGGTAGCCCGGTGACTCCACGGCCGCCACATCACCAGGGCGGAGCAGGATGCGGGCTGCCAGATCAAGACCTTGCTGGGCTCCGGACACCACGTGCACATCATTCGGCCCAGGCCGGCTGGCCACTGGCAGGAAAGACAGACTCTGCACCAGGGCTTCACGCAAGGGTGGATAACCGGCAGGTTGCTGATAATCAAAAGCTTGGCCTCCATCCATGTCGATGGCTTCAACCATGAAGCGTTTGACTTGATCCAATGGATACAGGTCACGGGGAGGGGCATTGGCAGCCATGTCAACCAAGGTTCCGGCACCGGCTGACTCCCGTAGAATTCCGGGAACAGCCGAAAGCGCAGAGCTTGTCAATGCAGGGGCCGCCAGAGCGGTTTCGGCCACGAAAGCTCCGGATCCATGCCGGGCCTGCAACAGACCCTCCGAGGTGAGTATCCGGTATGCAGCGACAACTGTGGCAGGATTTACCCCGAGTTCATCCGACAACTTGCGGACAGATGGCAGGCGGTCGCCAGACCTCAGACTACCGTCCAGGATACCCCCACGTATGGCAGAAGCAGCCTGTACATACAACGGGGCATCATCGTCCTTGAAAATTCTGAAAGACAGGGGCATGCGCCTCAGCGCCTGTCCATATATTCCATGCGGTCGCTCAGGAGGATCTCACCCTTGATCCGCTTTGATCCCCTGAAATATTCAATGGGCACCGTTTCACCAGGCTTGTTGTCTTCCAGGGCTGAATAGATGTCTGCAATGCTGGTCACTTCCATGCCATCCACAGAAACCAGGATGTCTCCACCTACGTTGAAAACCGACCGGTAGTAGCGGACAGGCTTGGTTCCGCCACGTATTCCCGCACGGTCTGCATTGGTTCCACTCCTTACCACCGACACCAGGAGGCCTTCCTCCACCGGCGTAGGATTTCCGCTCTCCTTCATGTATTCGACCAAGGCCGGAAACAATTGCACATATTCTGCATCGACCCAGCCCCGCTTGACCATGCCATGGGTGATGAGATCGGGAACCACCCGCTTGGCGGTAGCTATGGGCACGGCAAAACCTACACCAACCGAGCCGCCGGAAGGCGAATAGATCATGGTATTTATGCCTATCAGTTCCCCTCTGGAATTGAGGAGCGGGCCGCCTGAGTTCCCTGGATTGATGGAAGCGTCGGTCTGGATCATGTCCCGGATGATGGTCCGTGCATCCTGCTGCACCGGCCGCCCCAGGCCGGAGACAATGCCACGGGTCAGGGTCCGTTCAAGTCCGAAGGGGTTGCCGATGGCCAGTACTTTCTGCCCTACCCGCAGATTTGAACTGTCTCCGAAGGGAATTATGGTGAGAGCCATACCCCGGGGAGGATCAAATTTGATGACAGCAAGGTCGTTCTCGGGGTCGGAACCAATGACCTTGCCCTCGAACCGGGAACCGTCGGCAAGATTGACAAAGACTTTGAAGGCGTCCTTTATCACATGGTAGTTGGTCAGGATGTAACCGCGGGTGTCTATGATGGATCCGGAGCCGGACCCACCGGTCTGAGGCACCGGCTCAAGGAACCAGTTTATGGCAACGGTCTCTGTGGTAATGTTGACAACACCGTTGTTGAGCCTCTCATAGACGTCTATGTTCTCCCGCTCATCCTGGCTGAAGCCAGCCAGGCTCTCTACCAGGAACAGGTTGGCATCATTGTTGACATCTGGAACCTGGGCCGGCACAGCCCAGCTACTGGTTGCCCCGGTTTCAGCGGGCTCAGCCTGGGCTGTCTCCTGATCATTTTCACCGTTGGTTCGTTTCAATGGAAGAACGCCAGTACCAATAGCCAGGAGAACCCCGACCAGGACCGACGCCAACGCAATGATGGTTACCTGACTTCTGGAATACAATCTCATATGCCCTCCGGTTTAAAAATAATATACAAGTACTGAAGCAAAGCGTCCATGTATGGATGAAAAAACATCACCTCCACCAGTAACCGGCCGGATGGAAGCCAAGTTCTCGATTGACCGTCCGGCGACTCGCATATAGTATGAGGGTAACATGAACATGAAAGACAGGCTTGCCAAGGCTTATGGCACTGCTTCCAGGCCTACAGAAGCATCAGCAGCAAAGAAAG
>JAVEXH010000352.1:0-3901 GCA_034004175.1 Spirochaetia bacterium | reverse complement strand
TTGAAGCGAAGGCCCGAGACCGGGCCATAGGCCGGGCTGGCCGCCAACACGGACGGGCGCATTTGCATGTACGCTTGTTGTTGACATCCCTTCCACTTGCTGTATACTCCTACATAAGAATCAGTCGCAGCTAGGAACAGGTTATGAAAGTGGACGAAGCAGAGCTTGAACGCAGGCTGGAGGCTTTCAAGGCCGCGGCACGGGCGGCTGGGGTCAAGCTGACTCACCAGCGCCTGGAGATCTTCCGGGAGATTGCCGGCAGTCTGGAACACCCGGATGCGGAGACGGTCTTCAGGGCGGTGCAAGCCAGGATGCCCACGGTGTCCCTGGATACGGTGTACCGGACCCTCTGGATGCTCAACGAGCTGGGTCTGGTATCAACGCTGGGACCCAGGCGGGAAAACATCCGCTTCGATGCAAACCTGAGGCCCCACCACCACTATGTCTGCGTGCGCTGCGGGCTTACCAGGGATTTCGAAGCGCCGGTCTTCGACGAGCAGGCCATTTCCGGTGCTGTAAAAGCCTTTGGATCCGTGGTGGCCAGCCAGGTGGAGGTCCGGGGCATCTGTGAAAAATGCGCCAAGGCTGACATCAGGGCTACGGCCGACGCCAAAGCCAGATCAGACACCAGAGCCGACGTTTCAGCGCGGCAATGAGACAAATAGCCGGAAGGCAGAAGGAGAACGACATGGCAGAGAAGAAAAAGTTGACCACTGCCGCAGGTGCGCCGGTCGCGGACAACCAGAACATCATGACCGCCGGACCCCGGGGCCCCGCACTGCTCCAGGATGTGTGGTACCTGGAGAAACTGGCCCACTTCGACCGTGAGGTGATACCCGAGCGCCGCATGCATGCCAAGGGTTCCGGGGCCTTCGGCACCTTTACGGTAAGCCATGACATCACCAAGTACACCAAGGCAAAGATCTTCTCGAAGGTGGGCAAGAAGACCGAACTGTTCTCCCGCTTCTCCACGGTGGCCGGGGAGCGCGGCGCAGCCGATGCCGAACGGGACATCCGCGGCTTTGCCATGAAGTTCTACACAGAAGAAGGCAACTGGGATCTGGTTGGCAACAACACCCCGGTCTTCTTCCTGAAGGATCCGATGAAGTTCCCTGACCTGAACCATGCGGTAAAGCGTGACCCCAAGACCAATATGCGCAGTGCCAGAAACAACTGGGATTTCTGGACCAGCCTGCCCGAAGCACTGCACCAGGTAACAATCACCATGAGCGAGCGGGGCATTCCCTTCTCCTACCGGCACATGAACGGTTACGGCAGCCATACCTACAGCATGATAAACGCCAAGGGCGAGCGCTTCTGGGTGAAGTACCATCTGAAGTCCCAGCAGGGTATCAAGAACCTGACCGATGCCGAGGCTGAGGCCATAATCGCCAAGGACCGGGAAAGCCACCAGCGGGACCTGTTTGACGCCATCGAGCGCAAGGAGTATCCGCGCTGGACCATGTACATCCAGGTGGTTCCCGAGAAGGACGCCGCGAAGTTCCCCTTCAATCCCTTTGACCTGACCAAGGTCTGGCCCCACAAGGATTATCCCCTGCACGAGGTCGGGGTGATGGAGCTGAACAGGAATCCGGAGAACTACTTTGCCGATGTGGAGCAGGCTGCCTTCAATCCGGCCAACATCGTACCCGGCCTGGGCTTCTCCCCGGACAAGATGCTGCAAGGGCGGCTGTTCTCCTATGGCGATGCCCAGCGCTACCGCCTGGGTGTGAACCACGGCCACATTCCGGTGAATGCCCCGCGCTGTCCCTTCCACAGCTACCATCGCGACGGCCAGATGCGGACCGACGGCAACTTCGGTGCTACCCTCGGCTATGAACCCAACAGTTACGGCGAGTGGCAGGAACAGGCAGGCTTTGCCGAGCCGCCCCTGGCCCTCGAAGGTGCTGCGGCCAACTGGAACCACCGGGAAGACAATGACGATTACTACAGCCAGGCCGGCGACCTGTTCCGCATGATGAACGCCGGCCAGCGCGAGGCCTTGTTCGGCAATACCGCCAGGGCCATGGGCGACGCACCCAGGGAAATCATGGTACGACACATAGGCAACTGCCTGAAGGCTGATCCTGCCTACGGCGCAGGTGTGGCCAAGGCTCTTGGTATTTCCCTGAGCGAAGTACCGAAATGATGGAAGAGGGAGTGGATGCAATGGAAGACTCAACTGGCCTTGAAACGACCAAAGCCGGGCTGGCCATGGCTGAAGCCCTGGACAATGCCGGATCGCGGATACGGCGTGTGCTGCTGATTGCGGCAGGCACTTTGTTCGTGACCTTGGGTCTGGTCGGGGTTGTTCTGCCTGTCCTTCCTACCACTCCCTTCCTGCTCCTTGCGGCCGCCTGTTATGTACGCAGTTCCAGGCGGCTGTACCGCTGGCTCCTTGCCAATCGTTTGTTTGGTGAATACATACGTCGGTTCCGTGATGGCGAGGGCATACCCCTTTCAACCAAGATCTGGGCTATCTGTCTTCTCTGGCTCAGTCTTGGTTCGTCGGCCTTGCTGGCCGTACCTGCCCGGCTGTGGTGGGTGCGGCTGATCCTGCTTGTGGTAGGAATCGGGGTAACCAATCACATAGCCAGGATACCGACACGCCGCATCCCTGAAGAGGCAACACACTATCCCGATGCGACGACTTGGCAGGCGATAAATCATGACAAAAGCCGATCTGTCCGGTAGAATGGGCAACCACACCCAGAGTACCGAAAGGTCGTTGTATGTCCAAGTCGAGCATCAGACGGCAGAGTCCGTCAGTCCGTAATCCGGCCACTGAAGGGCTGCAGCCAGTAAAAACGGGCTTCTCTTTCAGATATTTTCTTCTGAATCTGGCAGTAGTCCTGCTGGCTTCGGTCTTGTTTGCCGCTTCGTTTCCCAATCTGCTGTTCGAGAATGGCCTGCCTTTTCTGGCCTGGGTGGCCTATGTGCCGGTCTTCTGGCTGATCCGGCGGGTGTCCTTGGGAGCATCCATCCTGTGGGGCGCCTTCTACGGGTATGCGGCCTATGGGCTGTTCAATTACTGGCTCAGTGTCTTCCACCCCCTGGCGGGGCTTATTGTCGGCTCCATCTACATGGTCTACCTGGCCCTGCTTTTCCCGCTGCTCAAGGCTGCTTCCCTGCTGTTCCCGCGCAGGGCCTATCTGGTGCAATGGCTCCTGTGGATGGGCTACGAGTACCTGCGTACCCTTGGCTTCCTGGGCTACGCCTACGGCATTACCGGCTACACCCAGTGGTCGGTGATTACCCTGATACAGATAGCGTCCATCTTCGGGGTCTGGGGTGTTTCGGCCCTGGTGGTGTTTCCATCCGCGGTGATCGGAAACGGCTTGCATCGGGGGCAGGGGGATTCCCTGTTTGCCGCGGCTTCGGTGTCCAAGGCTGGGAGCACCGGCGGCGGCATTCGGGAACTCGTTTCCGGCAAGTGGGCAAGCCTGCGCGGTTTTGTGAAGAGGGAACGGGTGGCTGTTGGTGTATGGTGTCTGGCCTTGATCGCGGCCTTGGTCTATGGGGTGGTGTCGCCTGTTGACTACAGCGATGCTCCTACGGCCCGACTGGCTCTTATCCAGGACAGTACTGATCCCTGGCGCGGCGGGTTCGATCAATATAAAAAGAACTTTGCCACCCTCAGGAGCCTTTCCTTGGATGCCATCTCGGAAGATCCCGGGCTTGATCTGGTGGTCTGGTCGGAGACGGCCTTTGTACCAAGGATACACTGGCACCTGACCTACCAGGAGGACCCGGCATACTTTGCCCTGGTAACGGATCTGATGGACTTCCTGGGGCAACAGGATGTGCCCTTTGTCATCGGCAATGATGATGCCCGCAAGGAGCCTGATGCGGACGGCATACCGCAGCGGGTGGATTACAATGCAACCATGCTGTTCGAGCA
>JAVEXH010000351.1:0-3906 GCA_034004175.1 Spirochaetia bacterium | reverse complement strand
ATTGCTTATGAAAGAAGCCTTCACGGCAAGGAGATTCCGTTCCCGCGCCCATTGCTCCAGTGCAAGATACAAGGCCCGTGGTCCCAGATCAGAACCGCCGATGCCAATCTGTACGACCCGTTCGAATCGTTTTCCCGTGGATCCTCTGAGAGCCCCGGAGCGTATCCTGCGGGCAAAATCACCGGCGCGCGCCTGTTCCGAGCGGTAGAATGCCCCATAGTCGTGGCCATCCTTGATGACAGGCCCAAAGGGTTCTCCACGCAGGAGATGATGCAGGACCATCCGCTTTTCACCGATATTCATTATGGAGCCGGTAGCCACTTCCCTGTACTGGGCCAGAACATCCAGTTCGGCAGCCGCAGAGGCAAGCAGGTCGATGGCTGGTTCGTCAACATCCATGGCTGCATAGGAATAGGTGAGGCCGCCGCCGGTTTTTGCAAGCCTTTGCCTGACCCTGTCCGCAGTAAGGGTTTCCCTGAGATTTTCTGGCTTCCGTTCATGCAAAGCCGCCCAGACAGTGGTCGACTCGATGGATTTGTATGTGTTCATTCAGCTTCCTTTCGGGCCACGAACCGGCCTCTTCCGGCTTGGTTGTATCGTTTCGATACGACTATAGTACGGGCCTTGCCTGCATTTTTCAAGGCCGTTCATGCCGGAGTCATGAAGTTGCCATGGGTGACCCGGATTGAGTCACTGAATACCACTGGGTTGTTTTTTCTGTTATACTTCTGTTGACCGGAGGCGGGGTTATGCCAAAATTTGCAACATTCATAGAGCTTGAATTCATCCTGAAGGAAGTCATGCGCGCTGCCTCGGCAGTGATCATACACGGAAGCGGTAAAAGTCTTTCTGCAGTGATACATGATTTCGGGAAAGATTTTCTGACTCTTGACTACAAGGACGGCGGTCCCGAAGTTGAAGACTTCAAACTGTGGGAAGAAGTATCCGTCTATCTGGCAAATCATGAACAGCGTTCAACGTTCAAGGCAAAAGTGAATAAAATCGGGGCAGGAAGGCTTGTCCTGGGCCTTCCCGACAAGATACTCAAGGCACCCCAGCGCAATGCCGTGAGGGTGCCTCCTCCGCGCAATGTGAGCCTTTCTTTCTTCCTTCAGGAGGAAGTAGTCAGCATCGATTGTCCGGAATCCAGGGAATATACCGAAATAGATCTGCCTGTCCTCAGGGAAGGTTTTGATACCAGTTCAATGAACAATCTTGTCGAGAGCTTCAGGAGAAAAGCCAGTGAACTGGTTGTCAAAAACGGCATAGTCATGTTCAACAAAGGCCGCAAACCTGTAAGCGTGGAAGAAGAAATCCTCTGCTATTACGGCAGGGCGATACTGGTGGCCAGTACCATGAGTACCCTGCCGGTCGTGGATCCCTACCCTGATGGCCGGATAGTAACGCAGTCCATGGTGGACGATTACGAACGGACTCGGTCGATTCTGGAAGGGTCCCGGTTCGAGACAGCCAGACTTGAGAAGGCCCTGTCCGGCATTGTAGCCGAAGCCTGGTGTCCCATCCTGTATTACCAGTATGTGGTTGGCTATGTGTACCTTATGAACGACCAGTCCCGACCTGTCAGCCTGGATTTCCGTGCCATCGATTTCTCATGGGAATTTGCCAGGATACTGGCCTACAAACTCAGGGACAGCAATTATTTCAGGGCAGATCCCGATGCCAGACCCGATCCCTTCAAGCCGGGTGTGATCGATTTTTCTGCGACCGGGTGCCTGTTCTACCTGCCAAAGGCCAGCTTCAGGATCAAGCTCAAGGTTGGCGCAATCATCGACTTGTGCATCGACACCGGCCATAGTGAACTTTCGGTCAAAGGGCGGATAGCCCGCAGGTACGACGACAAGGAAAACGAATACTATGGCATCTGCTTTGTCTCGGCTGAAGATGAAGACCTGTCCATCCTGAAGGCCGCCCTGTATTCCACCGGTTCAACCCGGTTTGCATGCAGCGAGACTGAATTCTGATCCACGTGGAGTGAAGCATGGGAACCGATATGGGATTCATCGACAAAGTATTATTCTCGTTCAGGGTCATGGGTCGATGGGAGGTGCTTGCTACCCTTGCTGGATTCATCGCCGTCTGGTTGTTGATGCGCTACATAGCGGATCCCTGGTCCAGGTCGGCCCGGCCGCCAAAAATCCGCAAGAAGGAAGCTCCTCCTGTCCTGGCTGACGATGCGGGATCTCCCGATGCTGATGATTTTCCGGACTGAGATGGTCTGTCCCGGGCACGTGGGCCGAGCCTGCCCTTCCAGGGGCCTCTTCTTTTCCTGAGTATCATGGACTGACTGATGAGGGAGGCTACAGCCTCGTCTATTTCGTCAGGATTCCAGTGTCCGAGAGTACCCCATCCGGGATGCAATCCCTGTCCTGGCTCGCCTCCCAGGAATTGTGCCATCCCACGTTCCGTCAGACGTCCTGGGTGCTTTTGTATGGCCGCCAGAATCTGCTCCTGGCCTTCAGCAGTTTTTTGATCCATGTTGCGGCACCTGTCACAACCGGAACAGGATGTTTCCGGGGCCCCGGGATCGCCCATGGCGGCGAGCAGGTATTCACGTCTACAGCCACCACCCCCTGCTGCATAAGATTCCATCAGTTTTTTTCTGGCTGCAGCAACAATTCCAAGCTCCGACATGGGTTGATTGGTGTCTGGTATACTATCCCTGCCTGAGCGGTCCATAGCTATCAGTATTGCCTCAGCATCCTGGCCATCCCTTCCTGCCCTGCCTGACTCCTGCAAGTAGGCTTCGGTTGACGATGGAGGCCCGTAATGGATGACAGTATGTACATCCGGTTTATCCAGCCCCATGCCATAGGCACAGGTAGCGCACAGAACACCGTCCGCTGAATGCAGAAACCATCTTTCAAGTTCTGAACGCTCGGTTTTTTCAAGACCAGCATGGTAAAACCGGGCATCAATTTCAGGAAAGCACTGTCTGAGATCTTCAGCTACCAGTTCCGCTGTCTTTCGTGATTGCACGAAGACGATCAAGGGTTTCACGCTCTGGAATGCTGCCTTTCTGATGGATCTGAGCATTGAGATGGTCGGTATGACTGAATAGTGGATGTTTGGCCGGTCTGGTTGGCCAGCTATCAGGCCATAGGGTTCACGGCCGAACAGCAGGCTGGTTATCCGGTTCAGGATCGGTGGTGAGGCGGTAGCTGTAAAAGCTGTTACAACTCTTGGTTTTGCAGCGGCCAGTGGTCGACCCAGCTCAAGGTATGAAGGCCTGAAGCTATCTCCCCATTCGGTTATGCAGTGGGCTTCGTCTACCACAAAATGATCAATTTTTGCCTTTCCAAGGAAATCCAGGCAATCCGGGGTACAAAGAATTTCAGGATTAGCCAGTACCATACGGGTATCGCCGGAAAAACAGGCACTGAAGGCTGCTTCCTTCTCCGCAGGTGTCATGCCACCCCTCATACATACAGCCTTGATATTGCGTTCTTCCAGTCGACGATGCTGGTCGGCAATGAGCCCGAGAAGAGGGTAGACAACTATCGTCAGCCCCTTCATCAGCAGTGAGGGCAACTGGAAGCACAGGCTCTTGCCCGAACCTGTCGGTAGCAGCACGACCTGTCTCAGTGGTCCTTCCTCACCAGGATCTTGCAGTGCATCTATGACGTTGGCAATTACCAGCCGCTGGTAGGGGTATAGATATGAAATGCCGAAGGCTTTTTTTGCCAGGACCGTTATGGGGTCAGGAGATAAGGCATCCGGAGACATGGGATCCGGAAGTATAGCATCAGGAATGGTTTCCACACTCCGGTAACGGAGCCCGGATCATTGGCGCTTGCGTTCCTCTGCTGGTAAACGCAAAGCCGGAAGTATCCCGACTGCAGGATGTGTTCCGGATGCTATGATTTCCTGCCCGTTGCAGGATGGCTG
>JAVEXH010000350.1:0-3916 GCA_034004175.1 Spirochaetia bacterium | reverse complement strand
GACATAACCATACGGACCAGCCTCATTGCCGAGGATGAAGCAAGCGAGACTCTGCGCATTTCGGTGAGTGATAAGGGTATAGGCATTCCCCTGGAAAAGCAGGCCCTGCTGTTCTCGCCTTTTACACAGGTTGATAACTCAACGACCAGGAAATATGGTGGTACGGGACTTGGCCTGACCATCTCAAGGCAACTGGCGGAACTGATGGGTGGACAGATAGGCTTTGACAGCGAAGAAGGCCGGGGTTCCACGTTCTGGTTTACCGCAGTATTCGAGAAGAGGCCCGCGGGCCAGGTTTCACAGGTGGAAAATCTGGCCAACCTGAATGGCCTGCGGATCCTTGTGGTGGATGACAATGAGACGGATCGACTGTTGATAGCTTCATTGCTTTCCGGCTGGGGGTGCCGGTATGACGAGGCTTCAGGTGGCAGACAGGCGCTTGATCTGATGCATGCAGGCGTAACTGCCGGGGATCCCTATGCCATAGCCATACTTGACCTGAGGATGCCCGGGATGGACGGCATCGAGCTGGGGAACGCTATTGTTGAAAATCCTGCATACCGGGGAACCCGCCTGGTGATGATGACAGCTATGGGCAGCCGGAGTGACGAAGACAGGTACAGGAATACCGGCTTCAGCGCATTTCTGCTCAAACCAGTACGACAGTCACAGTTGCATGATTGCCTGGCCCGGCTGGCAGGCCTGTCCGGCCCGGGTAGACTTTCCTGGGAGCGGAGCCTGTCCGACGGCTCGTCAGCAAGCCGCCGGGCCGAAGCGCGCATCCTCCTGGCCGAGGACAATCCGACCAACCAGCTGGTAGCCACGAAGATACTGGGGAAGCTTGGATATCATGTTGACGCGGTGGCAAACGGACTCGAAGCCATTGCTGCCCTCGGGGAAAAATCATACGATCTTGTACTGATGGATTGCCAGATGCCTGAGCTGGATGGCTTCGAGGCAACGAAGGAGATCCGGAGGCTCGAAGGGGATAGTCGGCATACGACCATCATTGCCATGACAGCCAATGCCATGCAGGGTGATCGTGAGTTGTGTCTTGATGCTGGTATGGACGACTATCTGAGCAAGCCGGTGATGCCCGATGCCATGGCCGGACTGCTGGATTGGTGGCTGTCGAAACACACGATTCGTGGAAGCGTGTCCGATGGAACCGTACCTGGGTCTGAAGTGGAACTGGCTGCCGGGCAGGGAGTAGAACCGGCTTCTGGTGAGCCTGGGAAGCTGGCTGAAGAACTGGTAGAAGAGCTGGAGCCGGTGGATGAGGACGAGGTGCCATCGTGGAGGGATTTTGACAGGGCGGCCTACCACGACCGCATCCTGGGTGACAAGGACCTGGCACGGGAACTGATCGAGATGTTCATTGCGGATATCCCGCTCCAGATCAAAGCCTTGGCGGCCTCATGCAAGGCTGGCGACAGTGAACAGGTGCGTCGGCAAGCCCACAGGATCAGGGGGGCGGCACTCAATATGTGCGGTCCGAGGCTGGGTGAAAAAGCAGCCGGGATTGAACAGGCAGCAGCGGCAGGAGATCTGTCTGGCCTTGACGTATCGATAGCCGAGTTGCAGAAATATTTTGATGCGATGAAAATCTTGATGGAAGCTGAGTTGAACCAGTCCTGAACCGGTGTTTCATGCGGTGTGGTATGGTCGATCGAAGGATATTGAAGGATATTGAAGGATACTGGTCAATTTGGTACGGTACTGAAAGACAGAGGAGCGATAATGGAAGACGGGATGCAGGAAGTTTTCGAGATGTTCTTCGAGGAGCTTGCCGAACAGGTGAGGGTTGCGAACGATTGTGTACTCCAGTTCGAGGAAGGCCGGGATGCCCAGCAGATAGAGGCCTTGTTCAGGTCCCTGCATACCATCAAGGGAAACTCGATGATGCTCGGCTTCGAAACGCTGGGCGCCATAGCCCATTCTGCGGAGAGTGTGATAGTCAAATTACGCAATGAAACCCTTGAACCGACCAAGTCCCTGATGGACCTTCTGCTGGCTGTCCTGGATGCCATCGAGGCTCAGGCACGCAGCGCACGATACGGACAGCCTGAGCCTGCGGGTGCCGCAGAACTGATGGCCTTGCTCGATTCAGTGGCCAAGGCTCCGGCAGCCGGCAGCACTCAGGCTGCGGTTCCGTCTGCACAGACTGTAGTGCCGCCTGCACAGACTGTAGCCGTCGATATACGTGCAGCAGGGGAAGACCGGGAGGCAACAAACCCGCAGCCTCCACAGCCTCCACAGCTGGCACGGTCGGCCAAGCAGTTTTCCATGTTGGTGGTTGATGACGATTTCGTGTCCAGGAAGATTCTGGCCAAGCTCCTGGAGCCCTATGGTTCCTGCGACATGGCCAGTGATGGGCTCGAGGCTGTAGCTGCTTTCAGTAACGCCCTTGCAGAAGTTCCTTATGATTTTGTCTTCCTGGATATCATGCTCCCGGGCATGGATGGCTACGAGGTGGCCAAGCAGATCCGGTCCACCGAGATGACCGCTGCCATGGCGGCGATGAAGGACAAGGCGACAGCAGGAAACCAGTTCAGCCGGGACGATACGATCATAGTCATGGTCAGTTCCCTGGACGATCCGGAAAGCTGCTTCAAGGCCTGCTACCGCAGCGGCGCAAATACCTACATCGTCAAACCGGCCGACAAGGCCGGCATAGACCAGTTGATGGCAAAGTATCTGAGGTAGGAGTGGCCTGCGCAGGCTGTTTCCGGTGTACGGCTGGAAACCAGCGGCCTGGTATCCTAGAACGCGCCGCTTGCCAATATGGGTAGGGCGATGAAGTTGCCTATGGCGCCGCCCATGCTGGACAGGAAGAAGACCAGCAGTATGTGGGTTACCTTGTTGCTGTAGAAGCCGCGCAGGGTGGCCACATCGCCTGCAAGGCTCTGGAAGTCCGACACCCGGGGCTTGCGAAGCCAGGCCTCGGTCACCCCTGAAAACAGGCCAACCGCCACCAGAGGATTCAGGGTACCTATCGGCGCTGCCAGGAATGAAACGATGATAGTCAGGGGGTGGGCAAGGCACAGCAGGGCTCCGATGGCCGCCAGGCTGCCGTTGAGCAGCAGCCAGCGTACCACCAGGTTCAGGCTGGCCTCGGCTCCGGACGTGAAGAACCCCGCCACGATCAGACCCACGATGAGGGCCGGCACCAGCCAGCCGGCGCTCCGGGCTATGAAGCCGGGGGGTGGAATGATTTCAAGGTCCGAGACATCGGTGGATGCGTCGGAACTGGCCATGCGTTCCAGCCAGGAAACCACTCCGTCGGCATGACCAGCCCCGATTACCGCCACGATGCGCTGGCCGGCAGACGCCCAGATGCGGGCAGCCAGATAGCGGTCACGCTCATCGATAAGGGTTTCCTTCACACTGGGAAGATAGTCCGCCAGTTCGTTCATCATCTGGTCAAGCTCGGACTTGTTCTTCAGCTTCTCTATCTCGGCAGCATCGGGTTTCTCGGTGCCGAAGGCGCTGGCTATCAGCTGGGCCATCAGTTTGGTCTTGTTCCAGAAATTGGACCTGCCCCAGGCCCGGCGCAGGGTGGTCTGCACGTCCCGGTCGCAGAAGGTATAGGGTATGCCAGCGGCTTCGGCGGCATGCACCGCAGCTACCATTTCTTCTCCCGGTTTTACTCCTGAATCCGCACCCATGCGCTTCTGGAAGGCCGACAGGGCAAGGGTGGCCAGCAGCAGGAAGGCCTTGCCGTCCTTGATGATCTTTATGATGTCCGTCTTTGCCCAGGCATCGGGTGAGGTCATGGACCGCCAGCGGTTTGCGTCAAGTTCGACGCAGACCATGTCAGGTTTCTCGCTGGCAATGGCGGCCTCCACTTCGTCCACGCTTTCGCGTGATACATGGGCAGTGCCAATGAGGACTATGCGCCTACCGGCGAGCTCCA
>JAVEXH010000349.1:0-3927 GCA_034004175.1 Spirochaetia bacterium | reverse complement strand
CCAGGAATACACCGGATACAATGAGGTGGTTGTTGTTGGGTGTCAAGTCTTTTGAGCTCATGCCTGACTCCGGACTGCTGGTTTCTTCAGCGGATAGCAAACTGAGGACACTGCAGTTGTCGCATGGTTTGCGAGGTTGCAGTGTGCGAAGTTTCAGTGCATGGATCTTGCCACCGTCAAGATAGGCCTTGACCTGATCCTTTGTAAGTACTTTCCCGGCGCTCTTGACCACATCATCGATGGCCAAGGCGGGGGTCATCATTACGCCCATCTCCATGATTTCATCGGTATCACTTACTTTGACAATCTCGGCTTCAATACCGAGATCTGCCACGGCTTCCCGGGCATGCTGTTCAAGCAGTTTGCATTTGGGGCAACCTGAGCCAAGTATCTGGATTTTCATGGAACCTCCGAGTGGAATGTTTGTATCATTGTTTCAAATTATGGAAACAATGCACCGCAATGTCAAGAGCAATGTTGACAAATGTTTCTAAACATTGCAACATTGATACTATGGATGAACGAAAACAGAGGCGATATCAATTGCGGGCAGATATGTTCAAGGCTCTTGCCCATCCCATGCGCGTCTACATGCTGGATAAATTGAAGGATAGGACCTGGTGTGTCTGCGAGCTGGCCGCCGAAGTGGGCATCGACAAGTCCGTGGCATCAAAGCATCTGTCACAGTTGAAGGCTGCCGGTCTTGTTGACGATGAAAAGCACGGTACCCTGGTTGAGTACCGCTTGGTCGCACCCTGTGTACTGGAAATGGCTGCCTGCGCCGAAGGTGCCATACTGGAACACCGACGCAGGCAACTGGATGTAGGACTCTCCGACTAGAAGTATCAGCCCTGTTTGACAGTCGGTGCCAGCTCCTCGATTTTTTTCGCTTCTTCATCATTGAAGGCCCGGTCCAGGTCAAGGATGATGATGAAGTGGTCATCCCGCTTGCCCACATTCTTGATGAACTGGGAGTCAATTTTTACACCGAACCGGGGTGGGGGCTCCAGTTTGTCATCTTCTATTTCGATTACTTCGTAGACTTCGTCGGCTATTGCTCCGATCATCACCTGGCCATCGGCTCCATCAATCTCCACGACCAGAATCGCTGTATCCTGGGTAACCTCTATCTCGGGCAAGCCGAACTTGGCGCGAAGGTCTACGACTGGAATGCCTACATCACGCACATTGATCAGGCCCTTGAGGAAGTTGGCCGTCCTGGGCAGTTTTGTCGGCTTGAAATATTCGAGCACTTCCCGGACCTTGGCCACTGCAATACCATAGGTTTCGCCGTCTATGCCAAAGGTCAGGTATTGGTTGTCTATGGTGTCAGCCATGGTTAAAACTCCTCGAAATCATCATCACTTGCGGCAATGGCTGCTTTCTTCGGTATGGTTATGGCGGTTGAGCCTTGCCTTGCATGGGCTACATTGACTTTACGGGATGTCAGCGCCGGTTGCCTGGTATTGGCTGTTTCAGTATCAGTAGTCCGGCTTGCTGTCTTTGCCTCATCCCCTGTGTGCGAGTTCTTCAATTTGAAGAAGGACATGGTCTGGGCAAGCTGTTCGGCCTGGCCATTGAGTTCTTCTGCCATGCTGGCCATTTCTTCACTGGCGCTGGCATTCTGCTGGATTACCGTATCCAGTTGCATCATGGCCTTGGCTATCTGGTCTACACCGCTGCTCTGCTCCCTGGAGGCGCTGGCAATTTCCTGCACCAGGTCGGAGGTTTTCTTGATGTCCGGTACAAGCTTCTGGATGATGCCACCGGCCTGGGTAGCACTGGCCACTGTATGCTTGGACAGATCACCGATCTCACCCGATGCTTTCTGGCTCCGTTCTGCCAATTTGCGGACTTCGCTGGCCACCACGGCAAAGCCTTTGCCCGCTTCACCGGCCCGGGCTGCCTCTATGGCGGCATTCAGGGCCAGCAGATTTGTCTGCCTGGCTATCTCGTCGATGATGGAGATCTTGGCAGCAATCTCGTTCATGGCAGCAACGGAATCCATTACCGACTTGCCGCCCTGTTCTGCGTCAACCGATGATTTCTGCGCGATGCTTTCGGTAGCCATGGAATTGTCGGTGTTCTGCTTTACTGTCGCGGACATTTCTTCCACTGAAGATGATACTTCTTCTGCGCTTGCAGCCTGTTCAGTGGCACCCTGGGACAGTTGCTGGGCGGTGGATGACATCTGGGTTGAGCCGGATGAGACCTGATCCGAAGCGCTCAGGATATCCTCCACGATACGCCGGAGGTCCTTTGACATGGCGTCAAGGGCCTTGGCCAGACCACCTATCTCGTCTGACCGCTTGAGGTATACCTCTGGAATGTCATTGCGCAGGTCGCCTTTTGACATCTCGCCGAGGTGGGCTACGGCTACACCAAGGGGTTTGGAGATGGAACGGGACAGGACTACACCGATGATGATGGAGATGATGGTAATGACCAGCATGACTATGATCATGAGCACGGTTGTGGAATTGGCCAGTGCTGTGTTGTTGTCGGCCTGTTCCTTGGCGAGCTGTATTTTCTGGGCTTTCATCTCGTCCAATAAGGCATTGATCTTGTTTGCCGTGTCGGTGAATAAGCCCTTGGCAAGTTCATTGGCGCCTTCCGCATTGCCAGCCTTGGTCTGTTCCACTATCTTGGAGGTCTCGGCAAGAAAGGTTTTTTCCAGTGCTTCCAGTTCAGCCAGTTGTTTCTTGCCTGCATCGGTGAGCAGGGTAGGGCGGTATTCGTCCTTGGCCTTGGCCATAGCCGCGATACGACTGTCTATCTTCGCAGACTCCGAAATTAGGAACTCTGGATCATCGAAATTAAGGGTAATCATCAAAACATTGGATCGCATCCGGTTGACCGACCCTACGAACTCTGCCACCGAACCTAATGGCACGGTCATCTTCTCGTATAATACGGTGTCTGCTGCATCTATGTTCCGCATGCTTATGATGCCGAAGCCGCCCATGGCAGCTCCCAGCAGTGCAACAACCACAAAACCAAGTACAAGTTTACCGCTTATCTTCATGAATTACGCTCCTGACTTGCTGACTTACGGGAAGTCTAGATCTCCAGGAAGCAAATGTCAATAAAATTTATCCAAAAACTCTTAATTGTTAATTGTTAATATTTTTGTTATATTTTGGAAGGTCAGGGCATTGATGGCAAGAAACCATATGCTGCAAGTACAAGCCTCTGCGAAACCAATAACAGCAGGAGAAGCAAGCTGGTATCCGGGAGGCAACGTCTGATCTGGTTCTGACTGCAGAACAATTCGACTGATTGACACATAGACGTATGGCTTATGAATCACTCGACCATATCTTCCAGCCTTTGCCTGGCTCGCTGGGCAGCCAGGGAATCAGGGGCGGCAAGAATGGAACGTCGATAGGCTTCTGCGGCTTCACGAGGTCTTTCCAGTGCTTCAAGGGCAAGACCTTCGATTTCTGCGGCTTCTGCTGCGTAGTGTTGCAGTTCCTGAGGGTCAGTCATGTTGTAGGATCTTGTTGCATCCGCAGCAAATGCCTCGCTGATGATGACAAGTGCGCTTTCCGCTTCTCCGATGCTGACAAGGATGGTTGCCTCCAGGATATACCTGGCAGGATTTTCGTCCTGTTCACCAGACTGCAGAACCTCCAGCGCCGCTGCTGGTCTGTCCTGCATGGCCAGAGACATGGCCAGTTGTGTCCGCAGAGGGCCTTCCTCGCCTGGCAAGGCCTCAGCGAGGGCATACTCAAACTCATTCATTGCCGATTCATAATCACCTGCCGCCAGGGCAGCCTCACCCCGGATCCGTGCTTCGTCTGACCTGTACTGTCAATAGTGGACATCATTCCCCTAAGCAGCCTTGCTGCCGTAATAATACTGATCTGCATAGACTGAAGGTGCGACAAAGCCAATAGCCGAATGGCGTCGGATTCGGTTGTAGAA
>JAVEXH010000348.1:0-3934 GCA_034004175.1 Spirochaetia bacterium | reverse complement strand
CCTGGACCTGGGAAGGGGCCTGGCTCGGTGTACAAGGCGGCTCCGTCGAGATCACCAGGAAGCTGCAGGCTGCTCTGGATGCAGGCGTAAAGGTCGGCGCGGTGTGGGTACAGGACTGGTGCGGCCGGCGGGACACCAGTTTCGGCAGACAGCTTGTGTGGAACTGGGAATACGATCAGAAAATGTACCCGAACCTGCCAGACGAGATTGCCGGATTCCGCAAGGCCGGTATCCGGTTCCTGGGGTATATAAATCCTTTCCTTGCCGTGGAAGGGTCGCTGTACAAGGAGGCCTCGGAGAAGGGCTACTGCGTGAAAAACCAGGAAGGTGGCGACTATCTGGTGACAGTCACCACCTTTCCGGCGGCCATGGTTGACCTGTGGAATCCCGCTGCCTTCGAATGGATCAAGACCGTGATAAAGCGGAACCTGATAGGCATAGGCATGGCTGGATGGATGGCCGACTTCGGTGAATACCTGCCGGTGGATGCGGTGCTGCATGGTGGGGTGGATGGACTGCTGGCCCACAACGAATATCCTGTCCTCTGGGCACGGGCCAATGCCGAAGCTGTCCGCGAGTCCGGCAAGGAAGGCCGGATACAGTTTTTCCTGCGCTCGGGCTGGGCCGGATCTGCTGCTCTGGCCCAGGGTTTCTGGGCCGGAGACCAACTGGTCAACTGGAGCACGGATGACGGCTTGCCCAGTGTCATTCCTGCAAGCATTTCGGCAGGCATTTCAGGCATGGGCAACTGGCACTCCGACATCGGCGGCTACACTACAGTAGCTTGGATCAAACGGTCACGTGAATGCTTCATGCGCTGGGCCGAAATGGCCGCCTTTACCCCGGTGATGAGGACCCATGAGGGCAACAGACCGGAGTCAAACGCCCAGTTCTACAGTGACCCTGCCTTGCTGTCCCATTTTGCCCGCATGAGCAGCGCCTGGGCAAGTCTGGCACCCTATCATCAGGCACTTTCAGAAGAGTATGCCGAGACAGGCCTGCCGCCCATACGCCACCCCTGGGTGCACTATGAAAAAGACTTTGAACTACGCCGCCTGAAATACCAGTACATGTACGGCAGGGACCTGCTCATTGCTCCGGTTTCCCGACCCGACAGGGAACTCTGGGAAGCCTGGCTGCCGGACGACGAGTGGGTCCACCTCTGGACATCCCGGGAGTTCCGCGGCGGAGCAGTCACCATCGATGCACCCCTTGGTTATCCACCGGTCTTCTACCGGGCGGCCTCACCCTGGGCGGAACTCTTTGACACCGTGAGGAAATCCCTTACAAAGATGAGATGAGGGCTGGCGGAGATTCAGACGCTACGAGCAAAAACGAGCCAGCCGGGAGCCTAGGATTCCGTACGCTCCACCAGCACCACAGCCATGGCTTCCACAGCCTCGCCACGGCCTACGGCATCCAGGCCCTCCCGGGTCTTGGCCTTCACCGACACGTCGTCAGGATCCATCCCGGCCAGGGAAGCTACCTTCTGCCGTATGGCGTCGATGTGTGGGGCCAGCCGGGGCTTTTCCAGCAGTATGGTGGCGTCTATGTTGACAGGCCGCCAGCCAGCAGTCTCCAGCAGGCTTATGGCCCCGACCAGGAAAATCGACGAATCGGCATCCTTCCAGCGGGCATCAGAAGGCGGGAAGTGCCTGCCTATGTCCCCAAGTGCACCGGCTCCGAGTATGGCATCGGTCAGGGCATGCAGGAGCACGTCACCATCCGAATGGCCGTCTTCGCCCAGATCCGAGGGAACCGCTATGCCGCCGAGCATCAGGGCGCGGCCGGCCACCAGGCGGTGGCTGTCCCAGCCCTGCCCAATCCTCAGCTGGCTCATGGCAGATCCTCCGGAAAGGTTATCTTGATGTTACGTCGGTCACCTTCAACCAGGAACACCCTGCCACCAGCTTTTGCCCATACCTCGGCATCATCGGTTGCAGAAGCCACAGACGCACCGGCTGCCAGGTAGGCAGCGAACAGCTGCTGGTAGGCAAAACCTTGAGGAGTCTGTATGGCACGCAGGGATGGCCTGGTCGGATGGCCGGCTACAAAACCGTCGGAACCGACCTGCTTTATCGTGTCACCCACGGGCACACCAGGAATGCAGGCGCCGAATTCCATGGCACCCGCCAGCACCCTGCCAACCAGCGTGGCCTCGGCCCAGGGACGGGCTGCATCATGGATCAGCACGGTTGCGGGCTCCAGGCTTTCAAGAGCACGCAAGCCGGCAAGTACACTGTCCGTACGCTCGGCTCCGCCCTCCGCAAAGACAAGCCTTGACCCGGCAGAAATCAAAAAAGCTTCCCCGAGCACCGAGCGCGCTTCAGCCACACCGCCGCAAGGCACAACAGCAACCACGGAGAGGCATTCTTTCATGTCCAGAAAAATCGAGAGTGAACGGGCCAGCACAGGCACACCATCAAGCAGCCGGTACTCCTTTTTGAGCCCCCCGAAACGGAGGCTCTTTCCGGCGGCCACAACAACGGCTGCAAAGGCCATCAGCGGCTCAGGCCTCGAGGCGGGCCCTGATCAGCTCCGCTATCTCGTCCTTGTTCAGGTCCAGCGAGAAGGAGATCTCGTCCTGCAGCAGGTTGAGTGCCGAATCATACAGCTTGCGCTCCAGGATGGGCAGTTCCTTTATCTTGGACCGATGGTACAAGGACCGTACCACACTGGCAATGTCCATGACCGAGCCCTTCTTGAGAAGCTCGAGGTTCATCTGGTAGCGCAGCTTCCAGTCCGTGGGTATCGGGGCGTATTCCTCGGAGATGAACGCCAGCGCGCGTTCGGCTTCTTCCTTGGGAACGATAGGCCGTATGCCCAGTTCCCGGGCCTTCTCGACCGGAACCCAGACAGTCATGTCCGAAAATTCCAGATACACGACGTAATACAGGACAGCTGTTTCTTTGAAACGCTTTTCGCGTATCTCGGTGATGCGTCCTACGCCTTGGCTTGGATATACGATGCGTTGATCTACGCCGAATTCGGTTGTTTGGGGCATACTCATACAGCCAAGCATGTTAACGCTTTTACCCAAAAAAGTCAAATCTGTAAAATTATTTGATCAACGACGGAACAGTTCCCACATGAGTATGGCTCCCGCGGCTCCCACATTGAGTGAATCGACCCCTGCATCCATGGGCAACATCACCGCACCATCGCAGGCTGCAAGAACCTCGGGAGGCAGGCCCCAGCCTTCGTTGCCCATCACCAGGGCCACCGGTCTTTCCGAAGGCACTGCTCCGGGCAGGTTCGCTCCGTGTACCAAAGCTGCAGCGGCCACATATCGACGATCCCGAAGGGTAGCCAGTCCTGCTGCATGAGACAGGGTCAACAGAGGCAGGCTCAGCACACAGCCCATGGACGTCCTCAGGGCTTTGCGGCCATACGGGTCGGCACAGCCCGGTCCCAGCCAGACCGACCGTGCACCCAGGGCTGCCGCACTGCGCACCAAGGCACCAAGATTATCTGGATCAGTGACATTCCAGAGAACCAGGGCAGACCCGCCAGGATCAGCAGGCGCCTGGCGACTTTCCAGACTATCCGCAGTCAATCCGCCGGCCTCGGACTGGGTCGTCAGCTGATCCGGACGCTCAGCCAGAGCCAGCACCCCACGATGGAAGGCAAAACCGACATGGGCTTCCATCTGCGGCCGGCTCAGGGAGAGCACCGTCGTTCCGGCAGGTGCCCGGGCTTGCCAGGTTTCCTCATCGGAGGGCACACAGAGTATCGAGCGGATCCGCAATCCCGCGGCCATGGCCTTCTCCAGCACCAGGCGTCCCTCGCAGACCAGAAGCCCTTCACGGGCATAATCGCGGTCACGCAGCTTGTTGAACAGGGAGAGGGACTCATGATCCATGAGCTGATTGTATCCCGGATCCGTTGAATTAGGCCACCGGCTGCCCGGAACCATTCATCCCCACCCTTGATC
>JAVEXH010000347.1:0-3938 GCA_034004175.1 Spirochaetia bacterium | reverse complement strand
GCCTTCAAGATGAATTCCGGCGAAGCGGGCGCCGGTCTCCCGACCCATGGCATTGGTACAAGCCAGGATAGCGGCATCCATGTCTTCGTTGGACATGGGATACAGAGTCGGGCAGAAGGTGGTTACCCCGTACTGACCAAGGCGGTCTGACATGGCCATGATCGCATCCACAGAAAGATCCTCGGTCCCGAAGCCTGCAAATCCATGGATATGGGTATCGATGAAACCCGGTGAAACATAGGCTCCATCCACATCATAGGCAGGTGTACCGGGGGCAAAATGCTTCTGCAGGAACCGTCGTTCTGAAAAAACATCTGCAATGCGGCCGTCTTCCACCAGGATCGCGCAACGTTCCATCCGCGCATAGCCGGCCAGGAGCGTGGCGTTGTGGATGCAGATGCCAGACATACGTACCTCCCTGCGGACCATTCTGATATCCTTCATCAAAGATACACCAGAATGGTCGTACCAAGAAGCATCCGGGCCTTGAATTATATGAAACCAGCTATGGAACTACCCCGCATATAAGCGTAAAATATGCTACGTGTCCAAGAGTGGGGGGGTGAATCATGAAGGATGAGTTGTATGAATCCGGGGATGTCGTTGTGTTCAGGCCGGGTTTACGTATGGTGGACCAGAACAATGCCACAACCTTCCTGGAAGCCTTGCGTCCGGCCACGGAAGCCGGACGTCGCATGGTGCTGGACCTCTCATCCATCCAGTTCCTGAACAGCGCAGGCCTGGGCTCCATTGTGGTGCTCATACGGGATGCAAAGCTGAAGGATGGACAGATCCGCATCTGCTCGCCCCTGCCCACCGTGCGGGCCTTGTTCAAGATGGTGCACCTTGAAAACCTTGCTCCCATAGACAATGATCTTGAATCCTCGATCAAGGCCATGGCCGATGGCAACGCCTGAAATCCTTTCCGCCCAACCCTGTGTAGTCGACGATCCCGCATTTTCAGCCTCTGCGGCTGGTGCATTCTTCATCTGCGATGCCGCTGGCCGCCGGCTCCTGGCTGGAGCACACAATCTGTCAGCTTTCATGGGCCCGGTTCAGACGGACAAAGAACTGCCTGAAATCCTGTCCATCCGGGACAGGGGAGCCTGGGACAGCCTGTTCAGCAGTGGGAACACCGCAGTTCAGGCAGAAAAAGGAGCTGGCAAGTCCAGGCCCCGTGCACGGAACAGTACGATGGCTACCCGGGAAGACAGCCTCAGATACACAGCAAGGGATGGCAGCCAGCGCTGGCTGCATGTGCGGCACACCGCCCTGTCGGGCCAGGTTTCCCGCCGGCTGGTCTTTGCACGGGACGAGACAGCCCTTGCCGCAAGCCGGGAGCGCCTGGCTCGTGCCCAGTCCCAGGAAGCCGATGCCAGCGCACGCCTGCAGGCCGCCGTGCTGGTCAATGGTCCAACTGCACAATCCAGCTATGTGGATTATGCCTGTTCAACCATACCAAGCAAGCTGGTGGATGGTGACTTCCTGGACGTGATGCGCCTTGCCCCGGACAGCCTGGACATAATTCTTGGCGATGTAATGGGCAAGGGCATGGAGGCAGCCATACTCGGCACCGTGATCAAGTTCGGGCTGTTCCGTTCCCTTGCCACCATTGTCTTCGGCAAACCTCAACTACCCACGGTGCAGGATATCTGCAGCGCCGCTGAACTGAACATAACTCCCCACCTGCTGGAACAAAGGAGCATTGCCACACTCTCCTATGGCCGGCTGCACGAGAAGGCCATGCTGTACGAGTTCGTGGACTGCGGGCACACAGCCCTTGTCCATTACCGGAAAGCCACCGACAGCTGCCGCCTGGTAAAAGGGACAGACATGCCCCTGGGCTTTGTGGAAAAACAGGATTTCAGGAGTTTCATGCTTCCCTACCGGGAAGGTGACACTCTGATCATCTACTCCGATGGTCTTTCAGAATGCCCGGGCCAGGATGGCAGCCAGTTCGGTGAAGACAGGATCATGTACATTGCCAGATCCCATGCCGGGTTTTCTGTCCGGGAAACCGCAGACAGCCTGATACGGCTGGGCTTTGACTTCTCCGCCGCGGGTTTTGCCGATGATGTCAGCCTGATCTGCATCAAGGCACTGCCATCGGCAGCCCCGTCATCAACATCGCTGCCATCGACAGCGTTGTCATCAACATCTGACCCTGATGGCCAGTGCTGCCCGGAAGAGGAAGGTAGCCTGAACCTGATGCTCCGGCGGGGATCGAGCAGGGCAACCAACACGCTGCGGGCAGCGGTGGACAAGGCCTTGAAGACCCTGCCCGGCCTTGATGAGGAAGAGCGCGGCCTCATCGTCCTTGCCTGCCATGAGGCCCTGGCCAACATCGTGGAGCATACCCCGGGCAGCCGCGGAATCCGCTGCCTGGTGCAATGGCGCTTGCTGGCCGGATTCTTCTCCATAGAGTTCAGCTACCGAGGTCCCGACTATGACTGGTCGCCGAAGAACCCGAAGCTGCCGATAGAGGAGTATGGCGAGCGAGGCTATGGCCAGGCCATAATGGATGTAGCCATGGACAGCATCATGCTCTGCAAGGGCTTCAAAGACGAGAAAACGCTGGTCATGTGCAGGAGAATGAAATGAGTGACGGTGTGAGGATAGACAGCCTGGCCGAAGGCGTATGGCGCGTCTCCTGCCCCACAAGGGGAGGAATCCTTGCCGTCAACTGCTACATCCTGCAGGATGATTCAGGGTTCACTGCAATCGAGCCAGGGCCGGCTTCCACGGCAGAGTTCATCCTGGCAGGCGCAGCCACCCTGGTCCACCCCGGAAGCATAAACCGGCTGGTCCTGCTGGATGCCAGCCCTCTTGCCGCATCAGGCGCCGGTGCCTGGCGCAGCGCTGGCTTCAAGGGTGAGATATACGCCGACTGGCGCACTGCGCTTGGAATCTCGGAGGCTGGGATTCCCGGACCGTACCGCTTCATCCACAAGGAACGAGACGAATACCGCTGCGAAGGTGAAGCCATACTGGAGTTCCGCATCTTTGAAGCCCTGCCTGGCACCCTCTTTGCCCGGCACTGCCGGACTGGCCTGCTTTTTTCGGGCAGGCTCGGCTCGTCCATGGGGCGGGATTTACCAGCGGTAACCCCGGACATGGGCCGACCGCAGCAATTGTTCCAGAAGACCTTCGGCCTGCCCGGGCTGGATCTGCCAGCCTTGCTGAAAGGCTTCGAGGGAGTGGTGCCAGCCTTGATCTGTCCACGCTTCGGATCGGCCCTGAACCCGGTAAATCCGGCAAACCTGCTGGCTGCTGAATTGTCAAAAGAAAAGGCCGAAACATCCGGCGAGGTCATGGCTCTGCTTGAAGAAGTGGAGAAACTGCGGGCCGACAATCTGGATCTGCAGTCTGCCATGGTCTTTGCCAGCGATGCAGCCCTGCGTGACGAACTGAGTGGTCTGTATGACAGGGCCTATGCCAACGAGTTCCTGCGTTCCCTCATCGTCCAGGGCAATTCGTTCTGTGCTGCCTTCATCGAGATAGACAGGCTCAAGGAGTACAACCGCACTGCCGGTGTGGCCAGCGGTGACTTGCTGCTGGCGGATATAGCCGGCTTCATCCTTGAACACAGCGGTGGCGGCTATCTGTTCCGCTGGTCGGGCCCGGTATTCCTCCTGGTGCTTGAAAGCGACCGGGAGTCATCATACCGCAAAGCGGAGACCATCCGGGCTGCTGTGGAGGCCGAGCGCCGCTTCTCCCGGCCCACCACCATCTCGGTTGCCATCGTAGGAAGTGATGAACTGCGGACGGTGGGCAAAGACGATATCCTGGCAGACCTGCAAGCCCTTTCCCGAGCCCGCCTGAAGCTGCTGGAACGCAGGGGCGGCAACGAGGTGCTGGCTGAAAGCGGCGCGGAGATACAGGAAAAATCCATGGCCTTGATCCTGGACGGTGACAGCATCAGCGCCGATTACCTGGTC
>JAVEXH010000346.1:0-3952 GCA_034004175.1 Spirochaetia bacterium | reverse complement strand
GAGCGATGGGTAAGTGCACGGTTGAGCAGATCCACATCGCGGAACTAGAAGCCGAGAGTCTTTTGGAAGGACAACAACTGCTGGAGGCGGATCTTGTCTACGTTGTGGCTACGGAAGTACACTTCCGCGATCTCCTGAAGAGCGGGGATAAATGCAGACGGCCTGTCGTTAGAAGACAGGCCGGCATGCCAGGGAAATAACCGCGAAGGGAAGAACCTTCGCGGCAGGAATTACATCTGTGACTTGATGTACTCGTAAGCGTCCCGGACGGTCTCGAACTCGTTGGCCTTCTCGTCGGGGATACGGATCTTGAGTTCTTCTTCGATACCGTAGACCAGTTCGTAGGTGTCCAGGCTGTCGGCGCCCAGATCCTGGCGGAAGCTGGCATCAAGGGAGATCTTGTCTTCCTCGACCTCAAGCTTGTCTGCGATTATCTTCTTGATCCTCTCATACAATTCGTCCATCTTGGTCTCCTTTACGCGTTGGTCGCGGGGGTCAATACCTGCCGGCCGCGATAGAAGCCACACTTCGTGCAAACCCTGTGCAACATGACGGTATTTCCGCAGTTGTTGCAGGAGACGATAGCCGGGGCAACCAGCTTCATGTTTATCGAGCGGCGCCTGCGTGTCCTTGCCTTCGAAGTATTACATCTGGGTACAGCCATACTAAAACCTCATTCCAATTGGTGTCTTGCCTATACGGATAGGTGCGTACGTTAACGGAACACAGCCTTTTTGTCAATATGGACAGGAGAGAATGTCAGCATCGGGTATCAGGCCTTAGGGCGGATCAGGCCTTGGGATGGAAGCGTTCCATGGCCTTGGCCACCACCGGTGGTACCATGTCGCTTACATCGCCGCCGAATGAAGCCAATTCCTTGATGGCCGAGGAGCGCAGAACGAAGTACTTGGGGTCGGTGGGCATGAAGAATGTCTCTATTTCCGGTCCGAGTCCCTTGTTCATGATGGACAGTTCAAACTCGTAGGAGAAATCCTGGACGCTCCGCACCCCGCGCAGCAGGACCCGGCAGTTGTGTTGCCTGGCAAACTCCACAATCAGGGTATCGCAGACCTTTACCGTAACATTTGGCCAGGGTTTTACCAGTTCTTCCATGAAGGCGAAGCGTTCGTCGGGGCTGAAGACATAGTTCTTGCTGCGATTGTCGGCCACTACGACTATTATCTGCTCGAACACCGTGTGAGCCCGCTCGATGATGTTGAGGTGGCCGAACGTCGGCGGATCAAAAGAACCAGGGAATACTGCCTTGACCATGACGCCTACCATAACGGCGTGCGGACCTGGCGTCAAGCTGATGTTTGATTTTCTTCATCCCGGGACGGGTTTGCCGTGCAGGTCTTTCCTGTGTATGATGCCAGCCATGAGCCGGTTACGTATACTGTTCTTGGCTGTCCTTTCGGGAGTCCTCCTGCCCCTGGCCTTGCCAAACGAATTGTTCCCCTGGGGAAATCCTGACCTGGGTCTGGTAGCCTTGGCACCCTTGTACCTTGCCTTGGCATCTACCCCCGATTATGGCATGGCCTTTCTGGCAAGTGCTGTTTTCGGCGGCCTGGCCCATGGCCTGTCCAGCTACTGGCTGTGGTTTTTCAAGGATTTCAGGTACTGGACACTGGGCAGTTCCGCCCTGGCCTATATGATCGTCTACGGCTGCCTTGGACTCTACCTGCGGGGTGCCCTGAAGCGGAGCGGCCTGTACCGCGTCCTGGCCTTTGCCGCCGTCTGGACCGTATTCGAGTGGGGCAAGTCGAACGGCTTCCTTGGCTATCCCTGGGGACTTGTCACCTATTCCTGGAACAACGTACTGCCGGCCATACAGATAGCCGAATCCACTGGCATCTACGGACTGGGATTTGCCCTGGTGCTGGTTTCGGGCGGCTTGGCGGAGGTCGTTCTGTCCACTCAGCCTGCTCCGGCAAGTCAGTGTGTCTTGATCCATCCGTCACAGGATGAAGGGCCTGCAGGCTTCGCAGCAAGATTCCTGCCGCCATTGCCAAGCGGCAGGGGGGCACGTGTGGCCGGGGCCGGCCCTCTGGTTGTGGCTTCCCTGCTCATGACAGGAATACTGGCCTATGGTTACCTTGCATTGGCACGTCCGCGGGAGCCAAGGGGAAGTTTTCCCGCAGTGCTGGTCCAGCAGAACATCGACGCCTGGGAATCGGCCGGAGGGGAGGAAGAGGCTCTATCTGTTTCTGTAGCCCTGGCCACCGCTGCCATCGAGGCCGCGGGGCGCAAACCGGACATCATCCTCTTCAGCGAGACCTCCCTCAAAAGGCCTTGGGAAGAGTTCAGGTCCTTTTACTCCAGAACACCCAGGAAGGATCCCCTGATACCTTTCCTGGCCCGGAATGACGTGTGGCTGTTTACTGGTTTGCCCGAGATCCTTGACTGGGATACCTATGAGGCCACCAACTCAGTGGTCCTCATAAATCCCCGGGGTCAGCAGGTGGCCAGCTACGCCAAGATACACCCTGTGCCTTTTGCCGAAGCTCTGCCGTTCTGGGAGTACGCCGGTTTCAGACGCTTCATCCAGGAAGTGGTGGGCCTGGAATCAGGCTGGACCATGGGTACAGAGCGGGTCATCTTCGAACTCCCCACCAGTGGAGCCGGCCTGGTGAAGTTTGCCGGACCCATCTGCTTCGAAGACGCCTTTGCCTACCTCTGCAGGCGTTTCGTGAACGACGGCGCGGAGATATTCATCAATCTGACCAACGATTCATGGTCCAGGACCAACTCGGCCGAGATCCAGCATTTTGTGGCTGCCCGATTCAGGAGCGTGGAAGCCCGACGGGTCCTCGTGCGCTCCACCAACGGTGGAGTATCCGGCATCGTAATGCCGGATGGCAGTGTCCGTGACCTGTTGCCACTGTTCAGCCCCGAAGCCCGCCTGGTCGACATCCCTGTCTACACCGGGGAGACCACACCGTACATGATTTTTGGTGACTGGTTCGTGGCTTTCCTTGCCTTCCTGCTGGCTGGCTTGCTCCTGATGGTGGTGGCAAGTGACATCGGTGCCCGTGAGAGCTGATTCTGCATTCCCGACGCTTTTCTCCCTTTCATTGCACGCGGGACAGGGCTATACTTGTTGCAGGAGTACCAATTTCAATGCCAGTGGAGGAGTCCGATGAGCGTCCGTGATTACCTTGCCGAACCCTTTTACGAAATCCAGGCCTACCATTCGGAGCCACCGCAGGATGCGGTTGCCTTCACCGGCTCTCCGCGCAAGCATCCCTATGACGACGGCAAGATCATCCTCCTGGCAGATCCGCATGACGGTGGCTCGGCCATCTGTGAGTTCCGGATTGCCGATGTGCTGTGTGTCAAGGATCTGCCCAGCCCTGTGACAGAAACCGGTGAGAGTTACCGTATCGTGCGCCTGTGGGTCCGTCGTGGCGCTGTGGGTATTCGGTACGAACCTTTCGAGGTGGATTCGCCCCTCCATTTCATGCACGAATCGCTTGCCATCAAAGACAAAGTCCTTGGTCACCATAAGGGCTGAGGCAGCAATGGGGACTGGGTACAGGTAAAAATTCAAAGGAGGCACTCATGAGATCCGGCTCGGCCGGAGCCACGGGGACCGGTGCACTGGCCGCTGGCGCTTTCTCTCCCGCCACCGGCCTTTATCAGGAAAAGCTTGAAGACCGTACCGTGCGCTGTGGCTTGTGCCATCATCGCTGTGTCATCAAGCCGGGTGGTTCCGGCATCTGCAAGGTCAGGATCAATCGCGGTGGCAATCTGGTATTGCCTTATTATGGGGGCCTGAGTGCCGTCGCCGTCGATCCCATGGAAAAGAAACCCCTGTACCATTTCATGCCTGGGCGGCAGGTCCTGTCGGTGGGTTACCTGGGCTGCAACCTGCATTGTCCTTTCTGCCAGAATTACGGTATCTCCCAGACCACCCTGGCACCCACCGAAAACGCTTCACCGGGAGAGCTGG
>JAVEXH010000345.1:0-3953 GCA_034004175.1 Spirochaetia bacterium | reverse complement strand
TACCATGATACTGCCCTATGCGGCCATGCCCGTTGCCATGGTGCTTGCGGTGGTCCAGTTGATCATGGTGTTCATACTCAAAACCTCAGGTGATGACGTCGGTTCCACCGGGGAAATCAAGATCATAGACATCTAGGAGGGCGTCATGCTTACATCTGTTGCAGTAGTATTCTTCGCGCTCCTGGTGCTGGGAGTTCCCATAGGCTTCACCATCGGCTTTGCGGGCTTGACCGGCCTGTTCCTGATGGGTTCCGGGGTGGAACTCTTCTCCATGGTACCGCTCCAGTATTTCTCCGGCCTGGACATGTTTACCCTCATGGCCATGCCCTTCTTCATCTTCGCCGGCGAGATAATGAACAAGGCCGGCATAACCCATCGCCTGGTCCGCTTCGCCAACATCCTGTCCGGCAATGTCCGGGGCGGCCTGGCCCACGCCAACATCATCGCCAGCGTGTTCTTCGCCGGCATGACCGGCGCCGCGGTTTCCGATACCGCAGCCCTGGGTACCATGCTCATCCCGGCCATGGAAGAGGATGGCTATGATGTAGACTTCGCAGCCGCCGTGACCGCTGCCTCGTCCATCATCGGGCCGACCATTCCGCCGTCAAACATGATGGTCATCTACGGCTCCCTGATGAACGTATCCATAGCAGGCCTATTTGCCGCTGGTTTCATGCCAGGCTTGGTGCTGGCCGGGGTGCTGATGATCCTTACAAGCTATCTTTCCATCAAACGTGGCTATCCCAAGGGTCTCAAAACCACCTTCAAGGAAAAACTGGTCGGCTTCAAGGATGCGATAATCCCGCTCCTCATGCCCATCATAATCCTTGGTGGCATCCTTTCCGGATCCTTTACACCCACCGAGGCAGCAGCGGTCGCGGTGCTCTACGCCGTGATCATCGGTTTCTTCGTACTAAAGTCCCTGAAGCTGGGCGACCTTGCTCTCATGCTTACCAAAACTGCAAGGATAACCGGTGTTGTCTTTCTGATCATCGGTACAGCGTCAATTCTGAGCTGGTTCCTCGCCATAAACCAGGTGCCCCAGGCCATAGCGGCCTTCCTGCTGGAGACCACCGGCAATCCCAAGCTCATACTCCTGATGATCCTCATATTGATGTTGATCGTTGGCATGTTCATGGACATAGCGGCGGCCTTGATCATCCTCGGACCCATACTACACCCCATCGCGGTAGGCATAGGTATGGATCCTATCCACTTCGGCATAGTCATGGTGCTGTCACTGAACATAGCCCTCATGACCCCGCCGGTCGGTGCCTGCCTCTTCGTCGCCTGTTCCATTTCCAAGCTCAAGCTGTCGGAGCTGAGCAAGGCCATCTGGCCCTTCATCGTGGTGGAAGTGATAGCCCTGTTCCTGGTGGCCTTCATCCCCCAGATCTCCCTGTTCCTACCGAGGCTGCTCGGGTTCTGAGTGTGGTGTTGCTGATGATGGAAGTTACAAGATAGTCCGGGACAGAAGGGCGGGGCTTCCCCTCCCTTCTTGTACTGACTGGAGCAATTCGCCAGATTACTGGCGCAACGCCACACCCAGGCACTTCCATCCCGTCCCGAAGAGTAATCCTGGGTGGCCCCGGCTTGCAGCACAAAGGATCCGACTGTCTACAGCCTGTCCACACTATCCCGGTCCAGCCCGGTAACTTCCACGATAAGTTCTATAGCTAACCCGCGGATTTTCATGGCCTTGGCGGTCTCGATCTTGGCTTCTTCCCGGCCTTTGGAGATTCCTTGCTCCAGTCCCTGTTCAAGTCCTTTGGCCAGACCTTCTTCCAGAGCTACTTCAAGATTGCTGGCTTGGTCGCGCAGAAAGCGCTCCCGGGACAGGGCAAGTTCCCGGTTTTCGCGATCCTGGGTACATTGCTGGAAAGCTTCGTGGGCTTTTCGGAAAATGAGATCATCCGTAAGCAATACGGTCATATCTTCTCCCTCCCTTTCCCGGCGTAACATCTCGATCCAGGCTTGGAGACGCGGCTTGCTTGCCGCCTGATCCATAGTTGCTTCAGCCTTCCTGATGGTTCCCGCTTCATGCTTATACAGTTCAATATAATGCAATGCCAGGTCTTCAGTCAGTAGATATTCCGGTTTTCTGGTATGCTTGATCATGAACCAGTTGTGACTGCCCGGCAGATCCGCAAAAAGGGTGAAAGCCAGGATGTTGATACAAATTACCGGTCGCAATCGACCATAGGTAAACCCACGGTCCAGCTGGCTGCTATACAGTTGCGCCCAGTAGAACAGGCTTCTGTTCACGAAGTACGGATTGCTGTTGACCTGTATCTCGATGTCAAACTGACGGTCGTGTTCGTCCTCGGCACGGATATCCAGTACTGTTTCCTTCAGGAATTTGCTACGCCTTCCCTGTATCGGGTTGCCAAGAGTCAGGTTGCGTATCCTTGATCGACCTGCATCCTCCATGATGGCGTTGACCAGGTCCAGCAGAACATCCTTGGATTCTTCGCGCCCGAAAACATACTTGAAGATGTAGTCGTTTATCAGCCGTAGTGCCACATCATCAGGATAGCCTGTTTCCGGTGTTTTTGACAGCCGTGCCGGTCGGCTCTGTGTTTTAGCCATGAATTTGTGCCTCCAGCGATACTATGTCCACTGGATCAATCCTGCATGCACTTCCGGGGCAGGCCAAAGCTGCATTGGCCTGCGTAGCAATAGTGCTGTCTGGTTCCCTCGCCCTGGATGGTACACATTGGCAGGGTATCCCAGGGTGATGCTTGTGGTCCGTTGACTGCAAACCACTGCCCACTGCTTATCAAAGCGGCAAAATTCCGGAAATCCCCGGCTCCCGGACGACCTTCGGCTACCGGGGGGTAATTCTCTCCCAGTACCATTGCTGTCTTGATCAATGCTGCTTCCGCCATGGCTATCGATGATGGCACAGGGCTGTCAAAGGATTCAGCCGGTGCGGGCAGAAAGTCACTTGCATGCGACTCAAGCCAGCCACCTTTGTTCCGGAATGCCAGAAGAACCTTCCGGGTAGCCAGTATCTCCGATCGGAAGAGCCGCCTGTCTTCGTGATGGCTGGCCAGAAGGAACAGCATGGCCGCATGGTCGCCCATGAAACTGCCGGCAAACAGGCGCCCGTCAAGGCTGGCATGGGCAACAGTACCGTCCTCCCAGTGCAGGGCAAGCAGAGCGTCCAGTTGAATCCGTGCCAGCTCTCCGGCACCTGCATGACCGAGGTGCCGCTGGGCCTGCAGGAGGGCGATGCCAGCCAGGGCATTCCAGGAGCTCAGCTTCTTCCTGTCCACAAAGGGTTGCGGCCTCTGCCTGCGTACAGCCGCCAGGGCTGCCAGCGCACTTTCAGGCAAAGCCAGATCTGCAGCAAGCCCTCCTGCAGCCTCTTCACGCCGGACTGCACCACTGCCGGCACCAGCAACTGCACCGAGAGCAAGGGCAGTACCAGGACTGCCTCGCCGTATAAGGTGGTTCCGGCCCTCGAAATTGCCTGCCTCCGTTATGTCGAAGGCTGCAAGGACCGCGTTCGCCTGTTCCGGGCTCAGGGCTGCCCGGATCTCATCAGGAGTCCATAGATAGGTAGCGCCTTCTTCGTGGTTCGTGTCGGCATCCAGGGCTGCGTTGAACAAACCATCTTCAAGAAAGCTGTCTTCCAGACTGCGGATGATGCCTGAGGCTGTCCTGCGGTAGTCTTCCCTTGCAAAGCGCCTGGCTGCCACGCTGAAGTTCCAGAGGCTCAGGGCCTGGTCATACAGCATCTTCTCGAAGTGTGGAATGGCCCACTGCCTGTCCACGCAGTAGCGGAAGAATCCGCCCCCGGCATGGTCGTGCAAGCCCCGGTCTTTCATCAGATCCAGGGTGCGGACCGCGGCTTTGGCGAGGGCCGGGCTGGCCTCCTCCCGGTGCAGGGCATACAGCAGGCTGGCGTGGGGCGGAAACCGTGGGCCATCCGGTCCAGTGCTGTCCAG
>JAVEXH010000344.1:0-3966 GCA_034004175.1 Spirochaetia bacterium | reverse complement strand
AAACAGGGTATGCCCCCATCGCTGGCCATGAGATGGCTGAAGCTTGCCAGGAACTCTTCAGCCCGCCCTCTATGCTTCCGGGCCAGCTCCGGCTTTGATTCCCCATCCAGCACCACCCACATCAGATAGTAGTAATGGAAGGCCCAGGCATTGTAGTAATCGATGCGCGGCACATTGCCGTCCTGGTACCAGCCATCACCCAGGTACATGCCCTCGCAGAAAACCAGGTTCCTGTCGATCTGCTCCTGGCTGTACGGCATGCCCAGGCGTTTGAGTACCGCGTTGGTGACAACGTTGAACAACAGCCAGTTGTTCTCGTGGTACTTCACCTTGGTGCAGGCATGAAGGTAGGCGGCTACCTGCCTGCGCTCCACTTCGCTGAAGTACTCCCAGATACGTCCCCTGGCCTGCCAGAGTCCCCAGGAAAGGGAAGCCATCTCGACCAGATGCTGGGCATAGTCCACCGGGTCTCCCCAGTATTCAGGATCTGCAGGATCCGTACCTGCCAGTATGCCCGCCCGGTAGAATCCGGCTACATCAAAATACGTGCCATCAAGCTCATACCCATCAGCCGCCGAGGTGGAAAGCCAGGGGGCAGCCATGATGAAGCTCCGGGTAAAACCCTCCAGCTCGTCGGCTGTCTGCCCATGGTGGCTGCGGGGACCGGGGATGTATTGCCGTGCCTTGTGAACAGAGGCCGTTCGCAAAAGAGGAGCCCACAACCGCCTGAAGGATTCATCCCAATGCTTCCGGGTCCACCCGGATATGCTTGACGCCTCGAAATCAAACGGCGTCTTTAGAGCGAGCCTTTTCATGGCCTGGTCGCCTCTCCTGCAGATTTATCGGCTTTTCCTGTCACAAGTCCGAAGGGATCATGGTTCACCAGGGGCCAGCGTCCCTGGGGTGTTTCGCGGCCGAACAGCACATCCCGGACCATGCGCAGTCCCTGGGGTGAGAGGTTCATGCTGAGGAGCAGGGTCGGGGCTGACGGTATTGCCCCGCCGATGCCCTTGGCGCAGTAGGGGTCGTTGGTCACCAGCAACACCGGGTAACCTGCGTCAATAAGTGCCTTGGCGTAGGCCTGGGGCTTGCTGGAACGGTCATACCAGTTGGTGCACACGATGAGCTCATACTCCTTGCCCTGGACATAGGAAAGGATACGCTCCTCCTCTTTCGGATCAAATCCGAAAGACGTCTCGTAGCACTGCAGGTCTGTCATTTCTTCTTCCATCAGGTCCTGGAAGAGCGCCGGATGGTCAAAACGGTCGTTGGGGGTCTTGATGTCATTGCGTTGGTTGATCAGGAGGATCTTCCTGCTCCTGTCCAGGGGCAGGGCCTGCAGGTCGTCTTTCAGCACCAGCGTCGCCTTGCGCGCAGCCACCCGGGCAGTGTCCAGTATCACCGGATCGCTGTACACCTTGCCTGCCAGGGCAGGATCGACCATACCCATCGTGTCGAAGAGCCCGTATTTCTCCTTCATGGTCAGCACGCGCCGTACCTTGTCGTCCAGTTCCTTGGACGGAATCCTGCCCTGCTCCACCCACTGACGGATGGTATGGAAGGTCTCGCCTCGCCACTGGTTCTCCGCCTTCATCAGGACCACATCGATGCCTGCTGCCAGGGCCCGGGCGCAGGACTCGCCTACGCCGAATTTGTCTATCAAGGCGCCCATAGTCATGGAGTCGCTGGTGATCAGGCCCTGGAAGCCCAGCTCGTCCCGCAGGAGTCCCTGCACGATGCGCCGGGAAACCGTGGCAATCCCGGTGTCCAAAGCGGGGTAGATGCAGTGGGCCACCATCACCGAATCCAGGCCAGCGGCTATGAGGCGGCGGTAGGGCAGGAGCTCCACCGCGTCCAGGCGGGCCCTGTCCACATCGAGGAGGGGGCAGGCATGGTGGGCATCGGTGGCCGAGTCTCCCCTTCCCGGGAAATGTTTGGCCGCGGCTATGATACCCTCGGCCTGGAAGCCCTTCATCATTGCTATGGCCTGGTCGGCCACTTTTTCCGGATCGTCGCCAAAGGACCGGCGGCCGATCTCCGGATTCTCCGGGTTGATGTTCACATCCACCACCGGGGAGTGGATCATGTCCAGACCCGAGGCTTTCAGCTGCTTGCCTATGGCCCGGCTTGCCCGGTAGGTCAGATCCAGATCGAAGGCGGCTGCCAGACCCAGATTGGAGGGGAACTGGACAACCCCGCCCCGGGACAGATCCTTGGAGGTATCCCCTTCCTGGTCTATTACCATGTGCAGGGGTATGGCAGGGCTGCGGGCGGCGGCCAGGGAGCGCAGTTCGTTCAGCGTGGCCGCATACTCCGCTGGGGTGGCATAGGGAGGAAGCCCCTCGCCGGCTCTCTTCTCAAGCGAAGGCCGGTAACCAGCCTCGAAAGTCTTTTTTGCAGCCTTGTCATCACTGAAATACCGGAAGATACGGGCGAAGGGAGAGAGCCGCAAGCCGCCTGCCTGATAGCGTACAATGGCCTCCCGGAGGTCATTGGTTATGCGTGTGCCCGACATGCCTACGACGACGCATTGACCTATCTTCTGCTCCAGGGACATGGTTGCCAGTAGGCGCTCTACGAATTCGCTCATATGTAACTCTCCTTGACGCGCGTCCATGCTGTTTGCTTTGTGTGTCTTTTTTGTCTTGTGGCTCGCAGTCCGTGCTGACAGACTCCTGGCCCCGGTTCCGCCGCAGCAGGTTCCGTCTTGATCCTCAGAACCTGCTGCGATGGTTTTCAATCAATCATTATTTTTTATTGGTCCGGTCATAAGCGGCCTGGTAGATCTTCAGGACATCGGCCAGCCCCACCTTTTCCATCTCGGTCACCGTCTTGGCAAAGTCGGCGGCACTCATGGAACCCACCATGACCCTGGCGCTCATTTCGTTGGTAAGCGTGCGGATCTGGCTCAGCTTGTCCTTCAGGGTTTCCGCTTCCTCGGCGGTGAAGGACAGGAGCGGGAAGGCGGGAACGATGTAGTTCTGCATGTAATCCAGGCGTGCCTCTGTGGCTATGGCATTGGCAAACTGCTTTTCGTAATCTATGGATTGGACCATGCCTATCTTCCACTGGGCTCCGGCGCTCACCAGGGACTCATGCATGCCCATGCCATTGGGATTGTTGGTGATGGCAGGCAGGTATTCGGGCTTGCCGTTCTTCATCGCGTAGGTCTGGCCTTCCACACCGAAGTTGGTAAGCACGATGCCTTCATCGGAATAGATGAAATCCATGAGCTTGATGGTGGCAACCGGATCCTTGTTCTTCACGCTGATGGACCAGCCGCCGTCGGCGCGCACCAAAGATTGCTGTATCCTGGTGAAGGGCTTGGCGATCGTGCCGACGGGCGGGGCAAAGTGTGTGAGCTTGAAACCCGGTACTGTTTTGCCAACCGTCGTGTTCAGGTCTGCAGTGGAAGCAAACCAGTCATGCAGGACGCCGGCTACGTTCTGTGACAGCAGTTCATCCCGGGGGTTGCCCTTGCGGGTGAGTATTTCCTGGTCTATCAGCTTCTCGCTGTACAGCCTGGCTATGTAGGCCAGATAGTCGCGGTACTGGGGCTCGGCGGGACCAAAGGCTACCTTCCCGTTGCGGAGCACGAAATCCACATCAGCATCAAAGGCATAGGCCAGGGCGCCGAGGTTGTAGGCCCAATCCTCGCCGCGCCTCCTTGCCAGCATGGGTATCTCGTCCTTCTGGCCATTGCCGTTGGGATCCATGTCACGGAAAGCCACCAGTACCTTGTACAGTTCTTCGGTGGTCTTCGGCTTCTGCATGCCGACCTTGGCCAGCCAGTCGTCCCGTATGAACCAGCCCCTTGCAGCACTCAGTGCGGACAGCATGGGCACATGATAGATATGGCCATCCGGAGCGGTTACCGCTTGCCGGACTGCGGGATCGTTCAGGATCCTCTTCTGCAGGTTCGGGCCGTGCTTGGCCATCAAGTCCTCGAGGGGAAGGAAGGCGCCT
>JAVEXH010000343.1:0-3967 GCA_034004175.1 Spirochaetia bacterium | reverse complement strand
ACCGTGGCTTCGGCCCTCCGGGCACGGGCCGATCTCACCGGCAGGATCAAGATATACATCATCGAATCCCTCCCGGGAGACCCGCCTGAAGCCATCGCGGCCAAAGTACTGAACCTGAAACCACAGCTTGTGGGCTTCTCGGTCTACTCCTGGAACCGCGGGAGTCTGGGGGCCATCGCCAGGAAACTGCGACCAGAGTTGGTGGCCGCGCTTTTTGTAGCCGGAGGGCCCGAGACCAGCGCTGACCCTTCAGGAGTAATGGCCGAGGGCCTGGCCGACATAGCCGTGGCCGGTGAGGGCGAGACTGCCATGGCCGGCATAGTGGCGGCTGTGCTGAACCGGCCCGCGGGGACAGAGCCGCGCGGCATCACTGAGGTCGGCACCGTCATCCGGTCTGCCATGCTGGACCCCGCAAGTCTGGTCTCGCCTTGGCTGGACGGAACCCTGGATCCAGCCACCTGGGGCGGCGCGGCCATGGAACTGGCCAGGGGCTGCCCCTTCCGCTGTGCCTTCTGCTTTGAATCCAAGGGAACCGCCAGAGTACGGCGCTTTCCACTGGCCAGGATAGCCGCCGAGCTGGACAAGTTCACAGCCGCCGGAATAGAAGAAGTTTTCGTCCTTGATCCAACCTTCAACGCCGACGGCAAGCGCATGGCCGAGGCGGTAAGCCTCATGATCGAAAAAGGGAAAGGACTGCGCTTCATCCTTGAACTGAGGGCGGAACTGCTGGACCGCAACCAGGCAAAGTTGCTGTCAGAACTGGACTGTTCTGTGCAGATAGGCTTGCAGAGTTCCGACCCGGCCGTGCTGGCCGGCGTTGACAGGAGCTTTGATCCAGCCATCTTTGCCCGCAAGGTACGGCTGCTGGAAGAATACGGGGTGGTGTACGGCCTGGATCTGATCTATGGCTTGCCTGGGGACAGTCCCTCCGGCTTTCTGCGCAGTATCGATTACGCCCTGGCTCTGGCGCCGAACCACCTGGATGTCTTCCGGTTGGCTGTATTGCCTGGCACCGCACTGGGGGAGCGGGCTTCAGGCCTTGGCCTTGTCTATGACCAGCGGGCACCCCACCTGGTGCGCTCCACCCCCACCTTCCCCGCTGCAGCCCTGGACAGGGCAGACAGGATAGCCGCTGCACTTGACCTGCTGTACAACCGCGGCCGGGCAGTGGTCTGGTTCCCTGCTGTCGCCAAGGCCCTGGGTCTGAAGCCGTCGGCCATCATACAGGCCTTTGCAGACTCAGCCCCGATGGGAGGTCTGGTTGCGGGTTCAGCATCAGCCGCGGGTTCCGGATCGAAGGCCGTAGCCGGAACAAGCCACCGGGACATCGAGGCGGCAACCATCAGCTTCATCGGTAACTTGTTCGGGGACAGAGCTGGTTCAAAGGCGGCAGATCTGGTGAAGGCGGCAACCGACCTCATACACGCCAGCGGAGCCTGGACCAGGGCGCTGGCCGAGGGCGAGGACACGGAACTGGCGCTGGACTGGAGCCCGGAAGAGCTGATGGACTACGCGGCGGCTGACCTGAGACGCTTTGTGGCTGAGTTCGACAAGGCGCCCGGACACTGGGTCTGCGCGCCTGGGCGGGATGGTCCCCACTTCACTCGACAGAAAACCCGGAGACGCTAGGCTTCCGGCGCTGATCTTCCAGGCTCCGGAACCGGTGCTCCAGGCACCTGAGCTGAAGATCCAGGCTGGAGGCTTGTCGCCTTGAAGGGCAGGTCGCGGTTCAGTTCTTCTGCAAAAGCAGCTTCCTCCCTGGAAGCTTCACGGACAGCCCGCATGAAGACTGCCGCCAGGCGCTGGTCGAATACCCGGTGATACCCGGACACCACAAGTGCTTTGAAACCTCGTCTGGCCTTGTGGTGGCTGCCCATGCCGGGGTCAAAGAAAGCCAACTTGCGTTCTATGGCCCACTGTATGGGCTGGTAGTAGCACACATCAAAATGAAGGCCAGGCTCATCGCTTTCGCTGCCCCAGTAGCGGCCCCACAGCCCTTCATCGCCTTCGAACAGCATGGCCAAGGCCAGAGGATGATCCTGGCCTGGCCTGAAGGCCGCCGAAAACCTGACCAGCCCGGCGATGTAGCGGGGAGCCAACTCGAAGAACCCCGGCGGCAGGAAGCGGGCAGCCCAGGGGCCGAACTTGTCGTTGGTCCTGGCATAATAATCGGCCATCAGTTTCCAGTACGAGGGTGATGCCTCATTGCCGGTCACCACCCTGGTCTGTATACCTGCGGCCGCCACCGCAGCTCTGTCCCTGGCTACATTGCGCCGCATGTTCTTGGAGAATGACGCCGTAAAAGCGGCAAAATCGTCATACGCCTGGTTGTCCCAGCGGTACACCTGGCGCTGCCAGGGTATCCATGATTTGTGCGGAGGAACAGCTCCCGGCGGAATGGGGACAGAGCTCGTAGCGGAGTTCGTGGCGGAGCCACGCGCTGCTACCTGACCTGCCTCCTCCCCCAGACCGGCAGCGGAGGCGAAAGCGGGGTCTACCCACTGAAGGTGCAGACCTGAGAACCCGCCGGAGCGGGCTGTTTCTTCCATCGATGCAAGCAGGAAGGAAACCACCTCAGGCTCGGCGGGGTCGGCAATGACCTTCCAGACCGGTGCAGGGGTAAAAGGCACGGTGCCGACCAGTTTGGGGTACCAGGCGGTCTTGTAATGGGCAGCGACATCCTCAAGGCCGTAATCCCAGGTGAACTGGCCGGCGGGTGAAGCAGTTATATAGAAGGGAGCACAGGCTACCAGCCGACCTTCCCTGCTGGCCAGCGCGTAGGCTGGAGTCCAGCCGGCCTGCTCCAGGGCTCCGCTGTCTTCCAGGAGGGCCAGAAAGCCCCGGGACAGGAACGGGCACCGGGGGCGGGCATGCAGCCTGTCCCAGTCATCAGGATCGACGTCGGCGATTGTCGATGCTATACGGAAACCATACCAAGCCATTACAACAAGATAGCCATGAAGGTGCCGTGGCGGACAGGATTTCTGCCAGGAAACCCGGGATTCAAAGTGGCATCTCGCGGTCCAGTGAGGTATCCAGGATCACGAAGGTCTCGGTGGACTGTATCTCGTCAAAGCCCTGCAGGCGGTCGAACAGCAGGGCATGCAGGTCCTTCATCGATCTAGCCATGATCTTGATGAACAGGCTGTAGTTACCGGTGGTGTAGTGCACCTCAAGCACCTCCGGGATGGTTTCAAGCTTCTCCATCAGGGAGCCGCAATCGTGGGCCTTTACCAGTTTCAGGCCTATGAAAGCCTGGATGCTGTAGCCAAGGCGCTGGTAGTCTATGTCGATCCGGGACCCCGAGATGAGCCCGGCGTCTCGCATCCGGCCGACCCTGGCATGGATGGTACCCCCGGCCACACCCAGTTCCCGTGCGATTTCAAGAAAAGAGGTGCGGGAATCCGACTGAAGTCTTTTCAGTATTTCCCTGTCCAGGCTGTCGATTTCTACAATCTGGTTGTCCACAGCGCGGCTCCTGAAGATAATTTGTCAAAATATCGACTTATATATTGACTATATATCATTCTACTATAATTTTCAATGCACAGTTGACACAATTATACTTGATTTGCCATCATATCAGCAGGAGGATACCATGCAATCCAGCACCGATACAGGCTACCGGGCCATTCATACTGTCAGGGAAACCGAGCAGGCCATAAAGGAAATCAAAGACTTCTTCCAGCTGAACCTGGCCACCGAGCTGAATCTGACCCGGGTCACCGCTCCCCTTTTTGTACTGACCGGGACCGGCTTGAATGATGACCTGAATGGCGTGGAGCGTGCGGTGCGTTTCCCGGTGAAAGACCTCGGTGATGCCAAGGCTGAAGTGGTGCATTCCCTGGCCAAATGGAAGCGCATGGCCCTGGCCGAATACAGTTTTGCCAAGGGCTTTGGCCTGTATACCGACATGAATGCCATCAGGGCCGACGAGACCCTGGATGATACCCACTCTCTGTATGTT
>JAVEXH010000342.1:0-3971 GCA_034004175.1 Spirochaetia bacterium | reverse complement strand
CAATGCTACGAATAGTTATCACGGAGGAACACATGGCAACCGTTACTTTGAAAGGCAATCCCATGCACAGTGTGGGCGATCTACCTAAAATTGGAAGCAAGGCACCTGACTTCAAATTGACGAAAGGGGATCTTTCGGAAGCCAGCCTGGCCGATTACGCAGGCAAGGTGCGCATCCTGAACATCGTGCCCAGTCTTGACACCGGCACCTGCGCAGCCAGTGCGCGCGCCTTCAATACAAAGATCAAGGCACTCGGCGGAACAGTCGTGCTAACCATCAGCCGGGACCTTCCCTTTGCCCAGAAGCGTTTCTGCGAAGCCGAAGGCATCGATGTGGTGATTCCCCTTTCGGAACTCCGCAATCGTGACTTCGGGAAAGCCTATGGTGTGGAACTGGTTGACGGACCACTGGCCGGCCTGCTTTCACGGGCAGTCGTGGTTGTGGACCCCACGGGTAAGGTTGTGTACACCGAGCAGGTGCCGGAAATTGCCCAGGAGCCCAACTACGAGGCTGCCCTCACCGCTGCAAAATCGGCTGCCGCTGGCTACTAAAGCACCAGATGGGGACAGAGCCATGTGCTGGCCAAACAGGCTTTGGCTGAAGCAGGCGATGGCTAGTTGTTCCAGATACCGGTTCCGGCTCTTCTGGCCGCTTTTTCGGCGGCAGCAAACTCTTCTTTCAGGTTGAAGGGATAGCGCAGAAGAGCCGGAGCAAGACCGGTTTCCACCATGCGCAGATTGATGCATAGCCCCTCAGCCGTATAGACATAGGCAAGCAGGCGGTCGTAGCGATCCCGCAGCTCCCTGTCAAAGGCCAGGAGAAGTTGCTGGCCATCCAGCAGTTCCCTGATGCCGTTCTTAGCTTCCTGCCCACCTGGCTCTTCACCTTTGGTGGGGTGCTTGATCTCGGGAGCGTCAAAGCCTATCAGTCTGACATTTTCACGCTCTGACAGAGCTGGAGATTCAGCCAGGAATTCCTGGCTGAATCGTACCTTGATGGTATCACCATCCACTACATCAACCAACTCGACAGGTATCATGCGCCTGGTATCAGCCGAATCGGATCGCGTCAGACCTGCCCGGGTCAAGGAGTACAGTTCACGCGGAACATCCTTTACGTTGCCAGGCTGGGCCGCGATGATGCCGGAAGGAAGCCAGGGACCGCCCTTGAGGCCGGCGAAAAAGGCCAGCCCGACAAGAAAAACAACTACAAGATTTTGGCGGAGGTTTTTCAGCATACAATCATCATAAAGCAAAAAAACCCCGGCGTTAACCGGGGTGTCCAAGGAATCGGGTTGTGGCACGGCTCCATGGTTGAAATTCCGGAGATTACTTGAGTTCCGAAAGTTTCAGAGGTTTGGGTGCATCGTTATCACCCTCTACCTTCTGCAGTTCCTCGAGCAGTTCCCGGCCTCTCCGGGAAAGCTTGGCTGGTACCTGCACCATCAGCTTGATGTACATGTCACCCCGCCTGGCTCCGCCATTGGCACCGGGAACACCTTCTTCCCTGAGGCGCAGCATCTTGCCGTGCTGGGTTCCCGCCGGGACGCTCACCTTGACCTTCTTGCCCTCTATGGTCGGTACGGTGATTTCTCCACCCAGCGCCGCCTTTGAGATGGATATGGGCATCGCGCAGTACAGATCATAGCCGTCGCGCTCGAAGAACTCATGGGGCCGGACATGGATGAATACATACAGATCACCCGGGCGGCCGCCGTTGGGGCCGTTGTCCCCCTGTCCGGCCACAGACAGACGTTTGCCGTCATCCATGCCGGGGGGTATGGTCACCTTTATCTTCTGCTTCTTCTTGGTCAGGCCAGAGCCACCACAGGCCCGGCATGGTTTGTCTATTATATAACCTTCACCGGAACAGGTGGGACAAGGGCTGGCGATGGAGAAGAATCCCGAACTGCGGCGAACCTGGCCGGAACCCTGGCAGGTAGGGCATACCTTGCGGCCGCCACCGGCCTCCGAGCCAGAACCCCCACAGACCGAGCAGGCCTCGTCACGGCTATAGGCAATTTCTACATTGGTACCGAATACGGCATCCTCAAAAGACAACTGCAGGTCATAACGCAGGTTTGTACCTCTGGAGGGCTCACCCCTGCGCCTGCCTCCGCCGCCACGTCCTCCGGACCCACCGAACAGGTTGTCGAAAATGCTGGAAAAATCACCAAAGCCTCCGAAGATATCCTCGAAGTCCCGGTAGATGTTGGTGAAGTCCTGGCCCCCCTGGCCCATGCCATCTACCCCGGCAAAGCCGAACTGGTCGTAGGCAGCACGCTTCTGGTCGTCCGAGATTATCTCGTACGCTTCGGTGGCTTCCTTGAAGCGCTCCTCCGCGGCCTTGTCACCCGGATTCTTGTCCGGATGGTTGGCCACGGCGAGCCTGCGGTACGCTTTCTTTATATCGTCTTTGCTGGCATTCTTTGGAATGCCAAGGACTTCGTAATAATCTCGCTTGGCCACAATTTACTTCTTGTCATCGTCGTCGACGACGCGGTAATCAGCGTCTTCGGCTCCGTTTGTGTTGGCCTGGTCTCCAGCCTGTCCACCCGGTCCAGGACCGGCTTCCTGGGCACCTTCCGCTCCTGCAGCTCCCTGGGCATTCTCGGAAGCAGTCTTGTATATCTCTTCGGCAAGCTTGTACGAAGCCTGCTTGAGGGTCTCGATCTTCTCCTTCATGGAATCCAGGTCATTGGCCTGGACTGCAGACCTGAGGTCTACAATGGCGGCCTCTATCTTGGCCTTTTCATCGGCATTCACCTTTTCGCCATAATCCTTGAGGGACTTCTCGGTGGCATAGATGAGGTTGTCCGCTTCGTTCCTGGTCTCGGCGCGCTCGCGCTCACGCTTGTCTTCCTCTGCGTGGGCCTCGGCTTCCCGGACCATGCGGTCGATATCCGAGTCGTTGAGCCCTGAAGATGCCTCGATGCGGATCTTCTGCTCCTTGCCGGTTCCAAGGTCCTTGGCTGACACATGCACGATGCCGTTGGCATCGATGTCAAAGGTCACTTCGATCTGCGGGACCCCTCGGGGTGCGGGCGGCAGGCCTTCAAGGTCAAAGCGTCCCAAGGTGCGGTTCTGGCCAGCCATTTCGCGCTCACCCTGCAGGACATGGATGCTCACCGTACTCTGCTGGTCGGCGGCAGTGCTGAATATCTGGCTCTTGCGGCAGGGGATAGTGGTATTCCTGGTGATGAGCCGGGTAAACACGCCACCAAGGGTCTCGATACCAAGCGACAGGGGGGTAACGTCCAGAAGCAGTACATCTTTTACGTCGCCACCGAGGATACCGCCCTGGATAGCAGCACCTACAGCAACAGCCTCGTCGGGATTCACGCCCTTGGAAGGCTCCTTGCCGAACAGTTCCTTCACGATCTGCTGGACCTTGGGTATGCGGGTGGACCCGCCAACCAGGATCACATCGTCTATCTGGGCTGCGGTTACACCCGCATCGGCCATGGCCTTGCGGCAGGGATCCTTCGATTTCTCCAGAAGGCTGTCTATCAGCCGCTCGAAATTGGCCCTGGTAAGGGATTTCTGCAGATGCTTGGGGCCAGACGCGTCGGCGGTTATGAACGGGAGGTTGATCTCTGCCTGCTGGGTGTTGGACAGCTCGATCTTGGCCTTTTCTGCGGCCTCCTTGAGGCGCTGCAGGGCCATGCGATCCTTGGAGAGGTCTATGCCGGTATCCTTGCGGAAGTCATCGACAAGCCACTGCATGACCAGGCGGTCAAAGTCATCACCACCCAGGTGGGTGTCGCCGTTGGTACTCTTTACCTCGAAGACGCCCTCGCCCAGTTCCAGGATGGAAATATCGAAGGTACCACCACCAAGGTCGTACACAGCAATTGTCTTTTCCTTCTTCTGGTCCTTGTTGAAGCCATAAGCCAGGGCTGCGGCCGTGGGCTCGTTTATGATGCGTTTGACCTCGAGGCCCGCGATGCGTCCTGCATCCTTGGTAGCCTG
>JAVEXH010000341.1:0-3990 GCA_034004175.1 Spirochaetia bacterium | reverse complement strand
CACCCAGGACCAGTACCTGCACGCCGCTCCGGAACTGGAGGCCCGGGGCATCAGAGGCACCTACATCATCATAACCGGCCCGAGAGAAGAAGGTGTCTGGACCGACGGAACGCTGGACAGACAGCTTTTCAGCTGGGACCAGGTGCGGGATCTCCATGCCAGGGGCCATGAGATTGCCAGCCATACCGCCACCCATGTCGACCTTAAGGCTCATCCCCAGCAAGCCGAAGCCGAAATCGCTATGGCATACGAAAATCTGAGCAGGGAGCTGCCCAGGGCCAGCCACTTCAGTCTCGGCTGGCCATACTGGCGAAGCTCCCCCACGGCAAGCGACCAGGCCCGCAGATTCCACTATGCAGCCCGGGCCGGTGGCATCCAGGGAATCAGCGGTTCGCCAGGCCTGGGTGGCCCGAATGGTATGGCCCCGGTTGACTACATGATGATAGGCTCCAGGGCCATCCTGTCCACCGACAACCTGGCCAGGCTGGCCCCCTTGTTCGAGGAGGTTCATGGCAATGGCGGCTGGTTCGTTCCAAGTTTCCATGGGATAAATGATGGCCTGATTCCATCCATGGCCCTTGGCTGGGAAGCATTGGATCTGGAAACCTTCAGGGAACTTCTCGACGGCCTTGCAAGCTACGGATTCTGGTTTGCCCCCTTCGGCGAGGTGGCCAGGTACGCAATGCAGCGTGACACGCTTGAGCTGCAGATCTGGCAGAGCAAAGAAGGATTGCGGATCCACTATTCTGGCAGACTGGACCCGGCCATCTTCAATCACACCCTGACTCTGGTCATCGAACTGCCAAAAGGATACCTGCTGCAGTCAGTCCTTGATGAAGAAAGTGGAAAGTTGCTTTCATTCCATGTCGATGGTCTGTCCTTTAGCTCTACCAAGAGTTACCTGGTGGAACTATCACCGGGAAACGGCACCTTGCTTCTGCAGGTAAACCGGCAGACCCTATAAACGGCTGGAATACTCAGAATCCCGGAAGGGCAATGGTGCAGATAAACCCTGGACCTGTACTGATATGCAACTCCCCACCAACCTGGCCTGTAATCAGGGCATAGACTATAGTCAACCCAAGGGAGGCTGGGGCTTCCGGGTTTATCCCCGGATCCAGACCAGGACCATCATCGGTGTAAACAAGAACAAGGCGGCCTGCATCATCATGATTGATATCGATGGTTACTGTGCAGCGGCCATCATCGTGGAGTCCATGGCTGACTGAATTGGATAGCAGTTCATTGACGGCAAGGCCAAGTGGTACAACCACATCCTGCAGCATCAGACTCGTGTCTCCGTGGACTTCATAGTGGACCAGCCTGGATGATGCGCTGTCTTTTCCCAGAACGGTCTGACCGAGGGCTATCATGAAAGCTTTCAGATCGATCCATGAAAGGTTGCTGGACTCATGCATCATCTGGTGCACCAGTGAAATGGCCTCGATGCGACTTCGTACCCGGTTCAAAGCCTCTTTCACTTCTTCAATGGATGCGTAGGATGTCTGAAGGTTCAACAGGGAAGCAACCACCTGCAAATTGTTACGGGTCCGGTGGTACAACTCTTTGAGGAGGGTCTGGTTTTCTTCAAGTTGCGTCCGGATCTGCTTGCCAGCCAGGACCTCGTGGGTAATGTCCCGTATGCGCACAATGGCATAGGTCTGGGTCTCGACAATGTAGGTCTCGGCAGAAACCAGGCAATGCAGTTTGATCCCGTCAACCCCTACAAGATCCGCGCTGAAATCCGACACCACACCTTTCTGGTTGTATTCCGTCTGGAAAGCCTCCAGCCTTCCAGTGTCGACCCAGATACTGCAGAAAGGATGGGCAGCAAGTCCTGCATCCTTGTCGGCATCCAGGAAGACCCCTGAATACCGGCGGTTGGCCTCCATTATGGCCCAGCCTGGTACACACAGAATCACAACTGCATCGGGGGAACTCTGGAAGGCTTTGTTGAATTTTTCTTCACTCTGAACCAGTGCATCGTGAATCCGATCCCGGACACGGATCCTGGTACTGGCAAGATAACCTATGATCAACGTAATGATAGTACCAGCCAGCCAAACGATGATTCTTAGCAAATTGTTCCTGGCAACCAGAGGCTCCAGAGCTTCTTTGTATGGAGCAATGTCCACAGCCACGGCAATGCCGCCTATGACGTCTCCTACCTCGTAGCCTTGGTCATAATGACATTTAAGGCAGCCGTCAGTGGCTACCATGCCCCCCATGAAACGGAGATAGGGACGCCCATCCAGGTCGGCCACTTCACGTACATTCCCGCCACCAGCCTCTATGAGTTCCAGAGCTTTTCGTTCCCACTCATCCGGTGCGTTCAGCGGATTGCGTAGCCTCAGGCTGGTTATCTTGTTGAACCTGAATAGTTGTTCACGCTCCAGTTCATATACCTGTCTTGTCATATACGCAGGATTGACCAGCGTAAGTTGCCTCCCCGACGGGGTGATGATGTCCCGTTCAGGAATGGCTTGCAGGAAAGGATTGGGAGGATTCGAATCCGTGACAGGCACATATACACCACCATGCCCGGTAGCCCATTGCCGATAGATAAAGTCCTTCTGGTAGGCTGATGAAGCCTCGGTCCCAGCCAACTGCAGGATAAACCCGTTTACCGAATCGGTATAGCCTAACCACCACAACACCACGGTGCCAGTCCAGAGCACGAGGACAAAACCTGCAAGTTTCCGGATTCTGGAAATCAAACTAAGACAGCTCCCTTCTATAGGCCCGTCTCCGTTTGTGCTGGCGCCGTTCCAGCCCCTTCCAGAGGCTCTGAACCTGATAGTTGCCCTCAAGTTCACCGCTTGTCTCTGCGGTTGTGATCCCTGCGGCTATGCAACTCTCGGAAAGGGAAGTCATCAGGAAGGCTATGACACCCCTGGCCTGGTATTCCGGCTTGATTGCCACCAGGTACATGTCTATGCTTTTCGGCTTTCTGAGGGCGCGCATGAGGTGGAACCAGCCTAAGGGCAGGATGTGGCCACGGGCTTTCTGCAGTGCAACGGAAAGGCTGGGCATGGTTATCCCGAAACCTATGAGCCGCTCCTCTTCGTCAACCACTATCTTGGTGAACCGCGGATCCACGAAACCCAGATACTGGTCGATGTATGCCTTGACCTGGGCTTCCGACAGGGGCGTTGTGGCATACAAGCCCGCATAGGCTTCATCCAGCAGTTGAAAAATCTGCTTGCCATACCTGGCTACCAGTTGCCGGGGATTCTTCCACTCGTGGATATGCACCCCGGTACGTTTGCCAAGCAATTCCTGTACCCGCAGGGCCTTTTCCGGAATGCTTGTCGGCGTAGTAACCTCAAACTCCAGCCAGTCCACATCCTTGGTGTAACCCAGACGCTCCAGATATGCTGGATAATACGGCGGATTGTAGATCATGGCCATGGTACCAAGCTCGTCAAAGCCTTCAACGAGCATGCCTTCCTTGTCCAGGTCGGTAAAACCCAGGGGACCAGCTACCGCCGTCATGCCCTTGCTGCGTGCCCAGTCCTCGACAGTCCGGACCAAGGCTTCTGCCACTGAAAAATCATCCACAAACTCGATCCACCCAAAGCGGGCACACTTCTTGCCCCATTTTTCCACGTATCGATGATTGACGATGCCAGCCACCCTGCCAACAACCTTCCCATCGAGCCAAGCCAGCCAGTATTCAGCCTCGCAGAATTCGAAGGCTGGATTCCTGTCCTTGCGGAACGTGTTGTACTCGTCAAAAACCAGGGGCGGCACCCAATTGGGATTATCCTTGTACAGGGTGAAAGGCAGGTAAATGAAAGCCTTCAGATCCTTCTTGTCTGAGACCGGCCGGATTTCCAGGGCCATAGAAACTCCTTGAACCTACGAAGTACTTGCCACGGATACCGGGCCTGCATATCACGATCGCCTAGGATTGCGCTTGTCTTCATACAATCTACGGTCAGCTTCTGCCATCAGTTCCAGGAGGCGTTCAGGACCCGGTGGATCCGC
>JAVEXH010000340.1:0-4013 GCA_034004175.1 Spirochaetia bacterium | reverse complement strand
GACAAAGAGGATTACTTCGAAGATTTCCTGGCCTTCAAGGAAGACGTGCTGGGGAACCGGAGTGTGCCCTATGTGCGGTTCTACCGGGACGGAACGTTCACCGGGGACGGCAATTTCATAGGCAGGGACGGCTTCGTAGCAAAACTCACCCGCCCCTAGCCAGCCTCACCCCCCTATGGTCTTCTCCACCAGTTCTATCAACAGGGGAACCAGTTGCTTTTTCCTGGACAACACATCCTTGAGCTCGAAAATACCCGGCCCGAGCCTGGGATAACGCAACATCGACACAAAGTCGCGGTCCCCGTCCACAAGCAATATGCTGGACAGTTCGGTGATGTCCGTGACCATGAGGGCACTGAAATAATAGCCCCCGGCCTTGCGCATGGCCTTGAGTTCCGCAAGCACCTCGTCCGAGCGCTCCATGATCTCGTCCGGGCTGTTCACCTCAACCTGGCTCACGGCAAAGCTCAGTTCTGCAGCACCGTACTCCTTCATGTCCAGGCGGACTATCTCGTCCACTGGTTTTTTGCCTACGATGCTGGCAGAGCTCATGATGTCGCGCCCCAGCTCGTCTATCTCCAGGTTGGCGATGTTTGACAGGTATTCCGCGGTATCCCTGTCATTGTCTGTGGTGGTAGCCGACTTGAGGATGAGGGTATCGGACAGGATGCCCGCCAGCAGCAGGGAAGCTATGGGCAGTGGCAGGGGTACCCGCAGTTCACGGTACATGTCGGCGATCATCGTACTGGTCGACCCTACCACCCGGTTTATGAAAGTGATGGGATAGCGGGTGCTGAAGGAACCCAGCCGGTGGTGGTCTATCACCTCCAGGATGCGGTAATTGTCGGCTCCGTCCACAGACTGGGACAGCTCGTTGTGGTCAACCAGGATCAGGGATATGTTCGGCTCCCGTATGAGGTCCCCTTCTCCGAAGAGTCCCACTACCCTGCCATCCTCATCGACGACGGGTATGGACCTGCTGGTAGACGAGGCTATGGCATCCTTGGCCTTGCGCAGGCTCTCGTGCCTGGAGATGGCCCGGATGGAGTTGTCGCCCATGGTCTCCACCGGCGTGGAGTAAATGACCAGCAGGCTGGTTGAAGAAGTATCATACGGTGATACCAGAACCGAAACACCATTCTTCTCGGCCAGTGCCTTCAAGGACCGGTCCAGCAGGGCACCATTGGATATGATGAGCACCCGCACACCGGATTCTATGGCATACCGTTGCACATCCACCCGGTCACCCACGATCACGATCACCGAGTCTTTCTGCTCGGCGTCCAGGTGCTTCCTGAAGCTGTCGGTCTCCAGGGCTGCCACCAGTATCCTGGCTTTGAACTCCTTCTCGGCATCCCGCACATGAACCGGCTGGGCCTTGATGGTAGCCAGCAGTTTGCCCACGCTGGTTGGTATGATGGCTTTCTTGTGGGGGTTGATCTTGCGCAGTATGTTCTGGGCAAAAGAGCTGTAATGCAGCATGGAACGGTAGCGACCGTCGCTGTCCACAATGGGCAGGGCCTTCTGGCCACTCTGGTTCATGGTGGCCAGGGCGTCCCACAAAGGTGTGCCGCGGTCCACTATCGCCGGTTTGGCTCCCAGGTAGTAGTCTACCTTGGGCAGAAGGTCGGGCAGGAAGGTGGGAAAAGGCACCTTGAACCGCTCGAACACATACTCTGCCTGGGGACTCATCTTGCCGGCCCTGGCCGCGACGCACTGCTTCAGACCCAGTTCGCGTTTCAGGTGGGCATAGGCCGAGGCTGCCACCACCGAATCCGTATCAGGATTCTTGTGGCCAATGACGTATACGATCTCGTTCATGGTTGCATTCCACGGAGTACGGTAGTCGCCAAAGGCCCTGAAGAACCGGGAAAGAACGGTATCGTCATCGTTCTCCCGGCGCGTTCATGCGACGGCGCTTTTCAAGACTTGGTGCCTCATTGTACTATCCCCGGCGTGGAGCGTCAAAGGTATGGTCAAACTCTATGTGTTTCTTGGCAATCATGGCCGTGAATACCGGGGCAACAGGCACAATGTAGCCTGGCAGTTCCTGGACAGCCTGCCGCTGTCGAGGGAAGTTTCGTGGCAGAGGGGCTTCAAGGGACGCTGGGCAGCCAGTGAAACAGCCGAGGGCAAGGTCTGGTTCCTGGTACCCGAAACCTACATGAACCTGTCCGGCGACAGCGCCGCCGAACTGGCCAGGTTCTACAAGATAGCACCCGAGGAAGTCCTGGTTATCCATGACGAACTGGAACTGGGCTTTGGCTTATTCGGCTTCAAGAAGGGTGGCGGCCTGGGCGGCCACAACGGCCTGCGGTCCATGAAGGAGCGCCTCGGCACCCCGGATTACCTGCGTCTGCGTTTCGGCATAGGCAGGCCAAGCCATGCTGATGTAGCAGGCTATGTACTCTCCGACTTCAGTGCCGACGAAAGGGAGAAGCTGGACTGCTCCATCTTCCCCCGGGCGGCCACCGCCTTCTCGCTGTGCATGGACAAGGGCTTTGACGAGGCTTTCGGGAAATACCAGAAATTCAACGCCCTGGATTAAGCTACTGCAGCATCCGTTTCAGCAGCTTGTCATCCTTCTTCCAGTCCGGGTCAACCCTGACCTTGATCGACAGGCGCACCGGATAGGGAAAGATCTCGCAGAGGTCATGCTCGGCTTCCTCGCGGATCAGTTTGATCATCGAACCGCCCTTGCCTATCAGTATGCCCTTCTGTGTCTCCCGCTCCACCACCAGTTCGCCCTCGTACACCAGGGTGCCGTCATCCAGCATGTGGTGGGCTATGTACTCCACATACACCGCATGGGGAACCTCGTTGCGGGTATGCAGGAAGACCTTCTCCCGTATGGTCTCCGCGATGCGGAAGACTGGTTCCTGGTCGGTATAGAACTCGGCCGGATAGTAGGCAGGTCCCAGCGGCGCCTCCGTAGCCAGGGCGTTCTTCAGGGCATCCACCCCGGTACCCTTCTCTGCCGAGATGTCGAAGACCCTGGCCCCCGGCACCCGGTCGGCGATGAAGAGCCTGGACCGGGTGATGTCCGACTCCGGCAGGTCCACCTTGTTCACCGCAACCAGGGTCTTGGCCGCGAACTTTGCCACCCTGGCGGCAATGGATTCTTCCTCCGGCCCCGGTGCGCGGGTGGAGTCGATCACATAGAGTACCAGGTCGGCGTTGTCCAGGGCGTGCACCGCAAGGTCACGCAGGCGGCGGTTCATGGCCTTCTCCGAATCGTGCAGCCCCGGCGTGTCCAGGAAGACAAGCTGGTAGCCTTCGCCGGTCAGGATGCCCCTGATGGTGTTCCTGGTGGTCTGGGGCACCGGCGACACGATGGCCACCTTCTCGCCGCACAGATTGTTCAGGAGGGTTGATTTGCCTGCCGATGGACGGCCGACCACAGCCACGAAGGCTGATTTGTGTATATCTGACATTACTGGTTCCTTTCGGGATACTCGAGACCGGTGAACAAGGAAAACTGGGCTGCAGCCTGGGCCTGGAGCATACCAACACCGCTGGTTACCCTGCATCCAGCTGCCTTGGCACGGCGAAGCAACTGGGTTTCTATGGGATTGTAGATGGTCTCGAAGACTGCTTCACGGCCGCTGAACTCGTACCATTCTATGGGATCGCCTTGAGTACCGCCATCCATACCCACCGAGGTGGTCTGTATGATCAGATCATTGTGCCTTTCGACCAGCTCTACCGCGCGCTCTGTCATGCCAGACCAGCGGAAGCCATAGCGTTCGGCAAGGCGCTTGGCCTTGGTGAGGTTCCTGTTGATGATGCAGGCATTGGCACCCAGCTCATGCAGGGTATAGGCCACCGCCCTGGCCGCCCCTCCGGCCCCCACTATGCAGGCATTGATGCCCTTGAGGTCTCCGGTGCCCAGGAACTCGATCACAGCCCGTCTGAAACCGTAAGAGTCGGTATTGTAGCCGGCCCACCCCTTGCTGCCCCGGACGGCAGTATTGCAGGCTCCGATGGCCTCCACCTCGGCCGACCGGGAAGAA
>JAVEXH010000339.1:0-4022 GCA_034004175.1 Spirochaetia bacterium | reverse complement strand
GCATTACCGTGCCTGGCTTTCCCAATATGTTCCTGATGCTCGGCCCGAATACCGCGACTGGCCATACGTCGACGCTGCTCTATATAGAACCGGAAGTGCGGCATGCCATTGCCTGCATCCAGGCGGTGCGGGCCGGCGGTCACCGCTGGATAGATGTGCGCCCCGACGTGTCCGATACGTACGATCGCGCGCTGCAACAACGTCTCGACGGCTCGGTCTGGACGCAGTGCCGCAGCTGGTACCGCATGGAAAACGGCCGCGTCGCCGCCATTTTTCCCGGGTTCACGAGCGAGTACGTGCGAGCGGTGAGCACGATTGATCTGTCGGACTACACGCTGGTGTAGGGCGCGCAGGGTATGTGTCACTGCGCGGCAACCGTATCAACTGGGGGCCAGGCTGTATAGTCTTTGGCATTCGATCGATTGCAATGGGCCTCTTCCGCAACGGTAGGTGTTTAAGTGGTTACAGGAGCCGCCGACGGACATTAGAGGACCGCGTGCTTCTTCTACCTCCTGCAACTACACCTTCGGTGGCAAGGCGGCCGGCTGAGCTTCGGCATGGTCACTATGGCGCCTAGCGTGAATCCGCTGCGTATCGAGGAGAGTCCTTCAACTGCAGATACGCGCGGTGTTTGTCTGTCTGTGAGGAACTTGGAGGCGGTACGGTGTCTGTTCACCCTGCGCGGTTCACTTCCTTGAAACCGTGACGTAGTACTCTGAGGGCCTGCTGTCCCGTCGCAGGTTCTGGGAGGTTGTAGTGCAGCATCGCAGGCCATGTGCCGAGACGATCCCCAAGCGCGTAGTTGGGTCTGACGCTCCTGCTCCATGTTGTCTAATGAACGGGATTGGGTGGAGTAGCCCATTGAGGTTGACTCTATCTGCTCGAATTTCACTGGTTTTGTTTTATATGCAGCCTCTGACAAATCAATCCGAGAATACGAAGCTACCAATTTTTTCCGATTTTGTGCCATGGCTGGTGCTGCTGGCTGGGTTCGCAGCCGTGTACTACCCAACATTCTCCGATCTTATGCGCACATTATGGAGCACTGATCAGAATGCACACGGTCCGATTGTTCTTGCTGTATCTATATGGTTTCTTTTTCATAAATCGAGAGAGGTTGCTGCTGATAAATCGGTGAAAGCATCGCCTGCGCTGATTCCCGGGTTTCTGGTACTTCTTGTCGGTTTGCTATTTTACGTGGTTGGTCGGTCTCAGGCTTTCTATCTTTTCGAAGTCGGATCTATCATTCCGGTTACCGCAGGTATCGTTCTCGTATTTTTTGGGTCGAAGATATTAAAACGGCTGTGGTTTGCATTTTTTTTCATGTTCTTCATGATTCCATTGCCAGGTTCGGTGATTGATGCATTGACTCAGCCCATGAAGATTGCAGTTTCATGGGGCGCTGAGCATATACTTTATGAAATGGGTTACCCCATAGCCAGAAACGGGGTGGTGCTGACCATCGGACAGTATCAGCTTCTGGTTGCGGATGCATGCGCAGGTCTTAACTCGCTTTTTACGCTTGAAGCTTTGGGTCTTTTATACATGAATTTGATGCGGCATGAGTCTGCGTTCAGAAATATCCTGCTTGCCTTGCTCATCATTCCGATCAGTTTCAGTTCGAATCTTGTCCGGGTGGTAACACTGTCCTTGATCACCTATCACCTGGGAGATGAGGCAGGGCAGGGCTTCCTGCATGGTTTCTCCGGAATGGTGCTCTTCCTTACGGCTCTCATGCTGATCATCGGAGTCGACACCTTGCTCAGATATCTCTCCGCACGTTTTAAGAAGCAAGAGGTGGTTGCAGCATGAATGCCCTGAACATCAAACTTCCAAGAATTTCCCTTCCGCTGGCGGTGGCCATATTTGCTGTGTTGATCGTCGCTGCGCTGTCAGCTGTTGTAGCAACGCCGGATCTGGTGGAAGTGAGCGATACCACCGACCTCGAAGTCTCTGTTCCAACGGAGTTCGGAAGCTGGAGAATGGTTCCGACCGGTGCTGTTCAAGTTCAACTGAGCACAGGGGAAGGGACCAACATGGATCAGCCTTATGACCAGACAGTCATGAGGACTTACATGAACAAGAATACCGGCGAATATGTCCAGCTCGCGCTTGCATGGGGGCGTCGCCAGCGACAGGAGGTGAAGGTGCATCGTCCTGACCTGTGTTATGTGGCACAAGGCTACAAGATCGAGTCCATTGTGCCGACCACCTTTGACCGGTTGGGAGCCACCAGTAGCCCGGTTGTCGGCAAGAGGATGTTCGCGAGAACGTCCCGGAACGGCGAAGCGGTTGCATACTGGATCCGGATCGGCGAACTCTACAGTGAGGATGCGCTCGATACCCGCCTGTATATCCTTGGCGAGGGCATCCAGGGTCGTATCCCGGACGGCATCCTTGTTCGCGCATCGAGGCCTGTCCGCGATGGGGAAGAAGCTTCCAGTACATACCCCGAGCTGGAAGCGTTCCTGACGGAACTGACGGCTGCCGTGCCCGAAGAGGTCCGGCGATATCTGATCCGTTGATGTCGGATGGGTGCCGGCCTGACAGGCGCCTCGCGGTTCGATCAGATGCTTCAGGGAATCTGTCTGCGCTGAACGGCTCGATGGTTTCATACTTCACGGCGGCGGCCCGGTCGATGGCATGCATGGCCTGGAGCCCTTACTCGACCATCGGCGGTCCTGAGTGAGAATTCGCTTATGCAAACAGACGAGCCGCACTGTTCAAGTGCGACGGTTGCTCGTTGCGCGAGACGGGCAGGGACGTTGAACCGGGCGCCCATCAAGTCCCATGGTCCGTGACCATTTCTGCTCACGTACGCGAGAACGGGCAAACGAATTTGAAATTTTTGGGAACGGACCGAAGTGACAAATGGAAAGAAGAAGGCCGTCGTATTTGGGAATAACTACTGGGGATCGCCCTATCAGGTTGGAAGTCACTTCTTTGCGCGAGAGTTTTCCAGGGCTGGATGCGATGTGCTGTACATCTCCGACCCGATTAATCTGGGCCATAAGATACTGGCTAAAAATGATCCCGATTTGATCAAGAGAGCTGGCTATTCTTCCCCGGTGCAGGTCGAAGAAGGTATCTGGGCCTATGTGCCGGATGTGCTCATATCGTGCATGAGGCGCCCGCTGCTCGACAACAGGATGATTCTGGATAACTGGTGGAGGCTAAGCCTTCCCAGTGTGAAGGGGGTCATATCGAAAGCAGGTTTCCATAATCCCGATTTCGTCTTCTTCAACTCCCTTCACTTCAACTGGGCTCTGCGCGAATATCCCAAGGCCAGAACCTGCCTCCGAATGGCGGACTGGAACAGCGGGATGTCCGGTACGCCCCGCGCCGCAGTCCAGGCGCAACTGGAATTGATGGAAAAGTGCGACCATGTTTATGCAGCTTCCCAGGCTGCAATAGATGATCACTTTTCGAAAGACACTTCGAGAACAATCGAGTTTCTTCCAAATGGCGTTGATCTCGATAGTCTGAACGACGGAAATCCGGTCCCGGATGAATATCGGTCGTCCAAGGGGCTCGGGCGAAAGATTGCTGTCTATGTGGGTGCGATTGACGATCGTTTTGATCTTGCACTGGTCCGGTCGTTGGCAAGGGCAATGCCGGAACTTGACATATACATCATCGGCAAGATCACTCGCGCGGATGATGTCCTGGACGGCGCAATCGAGAATCTCAAGTTCATTGGTCCGCGCCCGTTCGCGGAAATATCGTCATACCTTGAACATGCCGACGTGGGCTTGATGCCGCAGACCCGGAGTTGTCCCGCTGCAGACTATTTCAACCCGCTCAAGATGTATCAGTACATGTATTTCGGCCTGCCGATCGTAAGTACGTGGTGGAAAGAGTTGGGTTATCTGGCGCCGCCGATCGACATCGTCAGTGACGCAGACGGGTTTGTTGAAAAAGTTCGTGAGGCTGTTTCTCGGGGTGCGCACGAGCGTGGTAAGTATGAGGACTTCCTGACCTCTCATACATGGAGAGGCAGTTTCGATATCGTCAGAAAATCA
>JAVEXH010000338.1:0-4065 GCA_034004175.1 Spirochaetia bacterium | reverse complement strand
CTCGAAGAGCTGTCGCGCATGACGGAGCTGGGGGCCGCAGTCGCAACGCAGGCTGCCAAGGGCGTCACCGGTGAGGCAGGCCGAGTGTACCCGGGTAACGATGCCTTCACCGTCCCCGATGTCTCCCTTCAGGATGACGATATGGTCCTTCACGTCCTTGTTGTTGACGAAGGCTACAATGCGGAAGCGCCCGTACTGGGAAGGAAAGTCTGCCACTGAAGCGATCATCACGCAGACTTCTTCGTCGCAGGAGGCGCAGTCCAGTTTGTGGGGGCAGGCACGCAGGGTTTCCCTGTCCTGGGTTATGATTTCCTCGATGCTCGGTATATCCATATCTGTATCCTCTTCCTGTAGCTCAGGTTGAAGCAACACCAACCGGAACAATGTACTGCGGGGACACGGTTATCGTCCATGCCGTCCATCCCTCTGGACATGTTCTGCTCTGGCGTGGATGATACTGAACACCTATGAAGATTGCCATCGATACCCACACCCATTCCGTTGCCTCGGGCCACGCCTATTCCACCATTGAAGAGCTGGCCAAAGGAGCCCGCAAACAGGGACTCAAGGGCTTCGTGCTCACTGACCATGGCCCCGGTATGCCCGGTGGAGCCCATCCGTATCATTTCGGAAACCTCCGGATACTACCGACCTATCTGCATGGTGTCCGTTTTTACCGCGGCGTGGAAGCCAACATCATGGACTCCGATGGCAACATCGATCTGGTTGAAAAAATTGCGCGGCGCCTCGATTTCGTCATGGCAGGCTTCCATGAGATCTGCTTCCAGCCCCGTGACAGGACCGGCAATACAGCGGCTCTCCTGGCGGCCCTTGCCAATCCCCTGGTGGATGCCATTTCCCATCCCGGCAATCCCGCGTTTCCCATCGATATCGAGGCTGTGGTGATCCGGGCTGCCGAACTTGGCAAGGCCCTTGAGGTGAATGACAGCTCCTTCCGGGTGCGTACCGGGTCGGATGAGAACTGCCTGACCATAGCCAGGGCCTGCGTGGTGCACGGCTGTTCCATGGTCTGCGGCAGCGATGCCCACTTCTGGGAGGACGTAGGCCGCCTGGACACCGCCAAGGCTCACCTGGCCAAGGCCGACGCACCGGCCAGCCTGGTCGTCAACAGCACGGTGCAGGGCTTCGAGACCTTCCTGATCCGGCGCCGGGGTTCCATACAGTCCGATACCTCGTCGTTGGCAGCCAAGACTTAGGCTTTCTCCTCCACTTCAAGCCCCACCTCCACCGCTCTGGCTGCCGCCGCCTTGACCGCCTCGGCGGTTTCTGCTTTCAGACCCACACTTCTGGCCAGGTAGGCAGGTTCTGCCTCGGCCACTGCGCGGAGTGAGCCGAAAGAGTCCATCAGCTTCCGGGCTTTGCCAGGTCCCACACCTTTGACAGCCTCCAGTACCGGGAAGCCTACGGTCTTGCCCCGCAGGCGCTGGTTCATGCCGGTGGCAAAGCGGTGGGCCTCGTCGCGTACTGCCACCACCAGGCGAAGGGCCATGGAGTCCTTGGGCAGGACGATGGGAGACTTCGAGCCCCGGGGCCACAGTTCCTCGTTCTCCTTGGCCAGGCCGACCACGGGCAGGTCCAGGCCCAGGGCGTCCAGGATGGCACCTGCGGCATTCACCTGGCCCTGGCCACCGTCTATCAGCACCAGGTCGGGTATCTCGGCGTCCCCGTTGGCCACGGCGCTGTAATGCCTGGCCGCAACCTCGCGCATGGCGCCGAAGTCGTCTATGGCTCCATCCAGGCTGCGTATCTTGAAGATGCGGTAGTTTTTCTTCTCCGGTGCGCCGTTGCGGAAGGAAACCAGGGATGCGACGGTGTGCTTGCCTGAAAGCTGGGCTATGTCGAAGCCTTCTATCAGCTCCGGCAGTTCGTCCAGGCCCAGGGCTTCCCGCAGGGCTTCAACGGCCTCCACGTCCCCGGCTTCCCGGCGCCGCTTCACTATGTCTTCCCGGGCGTTGTGGGTTGCCATGGCCAGAGCTGCCTCGTGACGTTTCTCGTGGGGGGTACGCAACTCGAAGACCGCGCCAAGTTCCCTGCGCAGGTAGTCGGCGGAAAGATCCAGGCCCTGGTAATCCTTCACGAACAGTTCCGGGGGCGGCATGCGGTCAGGTTTGTAGTAGGCGGCGAGGAATTCGGCCGCGGCTTCGGAAGCAAGCCCGAAGTGTCGTTCCCTGAACAGGTCCCGGCCTACCAGCTTGCCTTCCCGGGTCTGGAAGACCACGAAGGTGACCAGGCTGCCGTCTACTTCCCAGGCCAGGTAATCCCGGTCGCCCTGGGCAAAGTCGACTATGCTGCTGTCGGATTTGAAGGCTTCGATGGCGTTGATGGAATCCCTGATGGCGGCTGCCTTCTCGAACTGCAGGGCCGCTGCGGCAGTTTCCATTTCGACCCTGAGGGTGGCGGCCAGCTGGTCTGACTGTCCGGACAAGAGGGCTGCAACCCGTTCGACCTGCACGAGGTAGTCTTCACGGGATATCTTGCCGGCGCAGGGGGCGGAGCAGCGGCCGATGTGGTAGTACATGCAGGGAGTCTCGCGCTTGCGCATGCGTTTGCAGCGCCGCAGGGGAAAGAGCCGCCGGATCAGGTCCATGTAGCGGTCTATCACGTCGGCGCTTGGAAAGGGGCCGAAGTAGCGGCTGCCGTCGTCCACGATGCGCCTGGTCCTGAAGATACGGGGGAATTCCTCGTTGGTGATGCGTATGGACGGGTAGGTCTTGCCGTCCTTGAGGTTTATGTTGTACCGGGGGGCATGGCGCTTGATCAGGTTGTTTTCTAGGAGCAGGGCTTCGTATTCCGTGGCTGTCAGTATCCATTCCAGGCTTGCTGCCTTTGAAACCAACAATCTGGTCTTGGCGTCACGGTGGCCGGAGAAGTACGATGCCAGTCGATCCTTGACCGAAATCGCCTTTCCGACGTACAGGACCTCGCCTTCGGGGTCCTTCCAGAGGTATACTCCCGGGCTGGTGGGAGCCTGTTTTGCCGTCTCGCGCAGGAAGGAAGCCGGCCGGGCTTTATTATCGTCCATATTCTTCGATAATATGATAATGATGCATGGACGGAAAAGGCCACTGTGCCCTTCCGCAATGAGATATTCCGCCCTTTACAAGGATATGCGCGCATGACCGCTGTACGATATGGCTCCGGATTCACCCTGACCCTCGCTGTTGCCGTAGTTCTGGCCAGTGCTGTCCCGGCCTTCGGGCAGTATGCAGGCTTTTCGCATGACTCGGCCTCCACAGTGATGACCCTGAAGGTGGATGGGGCTACCCTTTCCCCATCTTCGCCCCGGCAATGGTTGCTGGATGGTGTCAAACTGACCGCCACGGGACAGGGAACGGACCTGGTGCTGCATTCCGGTCCCCGGGATGGAAGCATGCCGGCTCCTGACCTGTTCCTGGATTTCGACGGGGAGGCACCGATGGATGGCGCGGGCAGGTGGGCAGTGGAAACGATTGGCCCCTATGCCAGGGCTCCCGGCCGGTTCGGTGACGGGGCAGGAACCTTCAGGGCTCCCCAGACCAAGCTGGATCTGCGTCCCCGGGACAGTTCACTCTTCATGCCTGATCAGCCCATGGGTGACTTCAGCATGGAGTTCTGGCTGAACCCGGCCAGAGCGGACAGTGGCGAAATCGTGATGCTCTGGAAGGCCACCCGGAAGGTGGGTCGGGCATCCAAGGCCCAGCAGTTCACTGCCCTGGTGCTGCGCAACAGGATGACCTACGGCTTCGTCAACTTCTTCTCCGACGCGGCGGGACGCGATCATTCTGTCAGTCTCCAGGGGACTGGAGTTCTGGTGCCCGGGCGCTGGTCCCATCACCTGATACGCCATGACGCGGCCACCGGTCTGCTGGAATACCTCATGGACGGCAAACCGGAGGCGGTGGTCTACGTCACCGCCACCGGACGCCAGGGCGGAGCCCTGCTTGCCGCTACCTCGGGTGGCACGGGGCGCCTTGAGGTGGCCTCCAATTACACCGGTCTGCTTGATGAACTTGCCTTCCACTCCCGTTTTGTAGAAGACCCTGCCCTGGCACGGCACGCTCCAGG